>CACXHA010000099.1 GCA_902767385.1 uncultured Elusimicrobium sp. | reverse complement strand
GTAATTGTTCCCTATGTAATACGCTTCTTGTGCCGTCTTTAAGTGCTGCGCTACAGGTAATAATGCACTGTACCGGCTCTTTAACATCGCGTGCCTATACTGAGACAACGCCACTAATGTAATTACCACTACAATAATAGCTACTGCTACAAATTCCAATAACGTGTAGCCTTTCACCTTGGCTCCACTTACCTTTCCCCATAAAGAGTGAAGATTCCTCGTCTTTTTCCCTTGTCTCATTGTTTCTCCTTTATAGTACCGTTAAATGCTTTAAAACCTTTTATACAACGACCTAGCAACAGAGATATATCCCCCCATTGCCACCATTGAAAACTGTAGCAAAAAAAAAAAACAAGTCAACTAGTAGAAGGTTTAAACAACAACAAACAGAAAGGAAACAACAAAAAACGCCCCGATAAAAATCAGGGCACTTGAAAGTGTTAAAAAAGGGGGCTTTAAAAGCCCCCTCAATTTTTAATAATGTGTTTGTTCCGGGTTATCATTACTGTCCGGCTCAATAACACTTAACCGCTGCCAAAACTCTTTAATGGATTGAATACGCTCTTGCGGATCTTCTTTTAACGCGTCTGCCAGTACGCCGTCTACCGCGGCAGGAACATGCGGGGCCAATTTAGAAGCAGGCACAATTTTCTTTTTGGCAATATCAAAACCTTTTACGGTCCAGGGTACCTGGCCGACCAAAGCTTCATACACACACAACGCCAGGGAATACACGTCTGACTGTTTACGCATAAAGCCGCGCTGTTGCTCCGGTGCCATATAGGCAGGCGTTCCCGCTACGGTACGAGCCCCGGTTTGATTGTCTATTTTTTTAGCAACACCAAAATCCATGACCTTGGCTTTATTATTTTCCAAAATCATAATGTTACCGGGTTTTAAGTCACAATGCACAATATCTTGGTCGTGCGCATACTGTAACCCTTCACACACATATTTAAAGAGCTCTTTGACCTGTGAAAACGGCAACCGCCCATCAATATCTAACCGCGTTTCTAACGTTTGCCCGTCAACATATTCAAACACTAAATACAAAGAACTTTCTGTCTCAATAACTGTATAAATTTCCACAATGCAGGAGTGTCTAAGCAAGGCCACCATGCGCGCCTCGGATAAAAATTGCTCACGCACATACGCGCTACGCACTAATTCCGGGCGCACGCGCTTAATAGCTACTTTGCGTTTGAGTACCTTATCATACGCTTCGTATACTTTCCCCATGCCGCCTTCTCCGATTTGACGGATAAAATCATACTGGTCTTTAAGTTGGGCTTCTTTGCGGGTGTAAGATTTTTTAGAACTGCGGAAAAGATCTTCATAGCGAAAATACACAAATAAACAAATGGCTAATAAAATAATGCCTACATAAATGACAATCCAACGCGGGAACCCAGCTTCTTTATGAGTGGCAGCTTTTTGAGTTCCTTTTTTCTCAGCTATTTTCACGTCTAATTCTTTCTTTAAATTTTGTGCCAAAACCGAAGCAGGGTTTAATTTCAAAGCTGTTTCTATGTCAATACGGGCACGCTCATAATTCTGCCGGTGCAGGTAAGCACTCCCGCGTAGTATATATGCGCGCGCATCCTGCGGAGCTACGGCAATGGCTTGGCCAGCCGCATAAATAACATCTTCTTCTTGGTTAAGCCCATCATAAGCAATGGCCGACAGCAAATAAAAACGGTTATCTAACAAATTGTTAGCCGTTAAGGTGTTAATGCGTTTAAGTACTTCCGTATATTTACCCTGACGCAACTGCTCACGCATTTGGGCTACTTCCGCATCACGTGCATCTTGATTAAAAGTGCGGCCTTGAGCAGGTTTGCTAGACTGGGTAGAAAAATTGCCTCCCACCAGCAACGGGGCGGGTTGCGCCGCTTGTTGTGCACTTACAACAGGTATCGCAAAAAAGATGAATAGCAATAAAACGACAAACTTTCTCATACATTTATTGTAGCACAAAAAAAGCGGTTTGTTCCGGCTATGGCAAATTACTATAATAGTAATATGAATAATCAACCCATCGGCGTGTTTGATTCCGGCATCGGCGGACTTACGATTTTGCGTGCTTTGCGCAAAACCCTGCCGCATGAACAGTTAATTTATTTTGGAGATACCGCCAATGTTCCTTACGGCGGGAAATCAAAAGCCGCCGTTACACAGCTGGCCCTAAACGTTGCCCGGTTTTTAGAGTCATGCCAAGTAAAACTTATTGTGGTGGCTTGTAATACTGCCTCGGCCCAGGCTTTAACCACCTTGCAAAAAAAGCTAAGCATTCCGGTGGTAGGAGTGATTGAACCTGGAGCCGATGCCGCGGTAAAAGCTACTAAAAACCACAAAATTGCCGTCTTAGGCACTCAAGGAACGGTAGAAAGCCGCGCGTATGTAAAAGCTATTGCCAAACGGTGCAAACAAGCCAAAGTTTTCCAACAAGCCTGTCCGCTATTTGTTCCCTTGGCAGAAGAAGGATTTGCCAATAAACCTGCCGCCAAACTAATTGCACAGGAATATCTGCAACCCGTCAAAAAAAGCCGGGCCGATACCGTTATTTTGGGTTGTACGCATTACCCGATTTTAAAAAAGCTGATTGCACAAATTATGGGTCCGCAAGTAACCCTTGTGGATTCGGCCGACACATTAGCACGCGCCGTTTCGCAATTTTTACAAGTGCACCATTTAGCAGCCACAGGCCGGGGGCGCGTAAAGTTATATGCCAGTGATGCGCCCGATAAATTTACCCGTTCCGCCCAAAAACTTTTAGGGGAAAAAACCACACGCGCCACCCTTAAAAAAGTATGAAAATATATACGGACAAACGTCTGTTATCCTGCGGTTTAATCGGTGGTACATTATCGCGCCACAGCGGCAATATGCGCGAAATTGCCAACCAAATCCCCGTATACAAAGAATTAGGATTAAACCCACAGCACATTTTACATTTTCACCAAATACATAGCGATACAATTATCTCTATTTCGTCACCCCAAGGTGCCCAAGAAATTTCTCAAAAACCAGTACAAGATGCAGATGCTTGGTTGTTATCCCCCTTTCCGTCTAATTGGGGCGCGGCTATTGTTACGGCCGATTGCGTCCCCTTGTTTTTATGGGACGATACGGGTTCTTACGCAGCTTTGGCGCATTGCGGTTGGCGCGGCGTTGTGCAAGGACTCCCCGGCAAAACCGCACGTGAACTGTTACAAGTTACACCCCGCCTCCATTTAAATGCCTGGTTGGGACCGCATATTCAAGCCTGCTGTTTTGAAGTGCAAGAAGATGTTGCCAAACAATTTTCCGCAGATGCTCTTATCCATAAAAACGGAAAAATTTTTGTAGATTTGAACTTTGAAATCAAGCGTCAACTTACGCAAGCAGACGTGCCGGAAAAAAATATTCAAACCCCTTATTACTGCACCTGCGGGGACAAAGAAAACTTTTTCTCTTGGCGACGCGACCACGAAAAAAACTTGCTCCTTTCCTTTCTATACAAACCGTAGGTCTTGCGCAAGGTTGCACATTTGCTTATAATATAGCTATGGAAAAAATACTCTTGGCTGACGACTCCCACGCAATCCGCTTTTTGGTGAGTGAAATTCTCACCAATGCCGGCTTTACCGTTATCCAAGCGCAGGACGGCCAAGAAGCCATTGAAAAAACCTATAAAGAAAACCCCGACTTGCTGATTTTAGATTACGAAATGCCTAAAAAAACAGGGTTTGAGGTTGTCAAAGAAATCCGCAGCCGTACGGGATATTTACACACCCCGATTATCATTTTTACCGCTGTTACCGATAAATCTACCAAACTGGAAGGCTTGGGTTTGGATATTGACGACTATTTAACTAAACCGGCCGATGAAGATGAAATTGTGGCCCGCGTCAAATTACTTTTAAAGCGCAGCCAACAAAAAATGGACTCCAACCCACTTACTCACTTACCCGGCAATCCTTCCATACAAGCGCGAGTGGAGCGCGAAATTGCCACCGGCAATCCCTTTGCTGTGTTGTATTGCGATTTAAATAATTTCAAGTCCTTTAATGACAAATATGGCTTTGAAGCGGGGGACCGCGCCCTCAAAGCAGCTGCGGATATTATTGTTCACGCAGCCAAGCAAGATCCCAATGCGTTTGTAGGGCACATCGGCGGAGACGATTTTATTGCCGTCTGTGCGTTTGATAAAGCCGAAAAAATTGCACAAGAAATTGCTACCCAAATGGATAAAATAGCCCCTTCCTTTTACTCGCCCGAAGACCAAGCCCAAGGGTATATGGTGTCCACCAACCGCAAGGGAGAGACGGAACAGTTCCCGTTTTTAGCGATGGGAATCGGCATTGTGCATAATACTAAACGGCCTTTAACCTCGTTTGCCCAAGTTAGCGGAATTGGTAGTGAACTTAAATGTTTGGCCAAACAACATGAAAAAGGCAGTTTCTATATCCTAGACCGCCGTGCCTGATTTTACTTTTACCAAAAAACCCCGCGTTTAAGCGGGGTTCTTTTTTGAAATATT
>CACXHA010000098.1 GCA_902767385.1 uncultured Elusimicrobium sp. | reverse complement strand
TTGGTAGGAGTAGGATTCGAACCTACGTAGGGCGTAGCCCGACGGTTTTACAGACCGTTGCTTTTGACCGCTCAGCCATCCTACCGATAAATCACTTAAACAACTAGGTACTTATATTATATCAAAAAAAGATTTTCCTGTCACTTGCCGCAGGAAATTTCAAATTAATTTCTCGCAGTTTTAGATGCGAACGAGGGAGGAATACTGGCGGCACGCGCGCGGTAGCGCGGAGGTATCCGACTGAGGGCGCAACAACGAAATGCGGGAAATTAGGAATAAATTACCAGTTTTTACGTCTCCAATAAAGCATTACCAGCCACACCAACATCAAACACACGCCCATCAGCATCCAAAATGCTTGCGGGTGCTGGGCCATGGGGAGCGCCACGTTCATACCGTACGCGCTTACAACAAGCGTAGGTACCATCATCCAAATAGTTACTACGTTTAGTTTTTTCATGAGCTGGTTTAAATTATTGTTGATGATGGAGGCGCGCGCATCTAAAAGTTGTGCCAAAATGTTGGAGTAAATATCTGCCTGCGTTTTGCATTGCATATTCTCCACCATAATATCGTCCAACATTTCTATATCTTTCTCGTCAAAACCGATGCGCCCGGCCAGGGTACGCGTCTTTTCAAACACAAATCCGTTAGACGTAATCGCCTCAGCATAATAGACCAAGCTTTTTACCAAACTAAACAAATTGAGCAAATAGCGATTATCCATAGAATCGGTAATTTTGTCTTCAATTTCTTCTGAAATCATATGAATAATGCGCAAATGTTCCACGTAGTGGGAAATGGAATTATAAATCAGTTTTAAAAATACTTCTTTAATGGAACTGACGTTTTGAAAACGCTTCCCAACAAACAAGGGAATATCTTCCGCCAGTACAATGACTAATTTATCCTTAAACAAAAACATCCCCACAGAGGCCACTTTAAATTCCAACTGATCTTTGCCGGAATAATTTTTGGGGCGTTTGTAAATTAGGACGGTATGTTCGGGCTCAAATTCCAAACGCGGTTGTTCATCCGGGTCCAAGGCAGAAGCTAACGTATGCTCATCAATTTGATAAGCGTCAATCAAAAAGCGTTGCTCTTCAGGCGTCGGGTTGGTGTAAACGTATACCTGCGCTTTTTTGTCTTCGGTCTCTATGAGTTTATGGTCTTGGATGTTATATTCTTTGAGCATACCGTTACTCCTTCCTAAATGATACTCTATTTACGCGCCAAGCGCAACTCATTAGCTAGGTAAGTGCGGGTTTCGCTAAAGACCTCCGCACGCAACAACCACAAGGATAAAATGTTGGGGATACACATCACCGCAATCGCCGTATCGGCCAACTCCCATACCAATTTGGGTTGTAAAAATCCGCCGATACACATGACACACAGCCACGCCATATATACCCATTTTTCAACGTTAGCTCCTACAAAAAATTCAACGGATTTAGCCGTATAATAACTCCATCCTACTAACGTGCTAAACGCAAACAAAGATAAACTGGCTACCAACAAGTAGGACCCTGCCGGCAAACTGGAAAACGCATTTTGTGCAAGCTCCGCGCCAAATAATGTGCCGCTTTGCCAATCCCCCGCAATCACAACCGTTACACCGGAAAGCAAACACAATACTAAGGTATCCCAAAATACGGTTGTGGCGGATACCAACCCCTGACGTACCGAGTTGGGCGTTTGGGCCGCGGCGGCTGCAATCGCGCCCGAACCGCTGCCTGCCTCGTTAGAAAGTACCCCGCGAGCTACCCCGTAGCGCACCGCCTCACGCAACGTAATCCCAATGGCTCCCCCCACGATAGCGGTACCGCTAAAAGCACTTTTGAAAATACACATAATGGCCCAGGGGATTTTTTCAAAATGTAAGAGAATAATAATTAAACAAAGCGCCATGTAAAGAATGGCCATCACAGGCACCAAATATTTACAAACCGCCGCAATTTTTCTAACCCCGCCCAAAATTACCGCTGCGGTTAATAAAATTAAAAACCCCGTCGTCAGTGCCGCCGGCGCATTAAAAACAGAGTGGTAAATAGCCGCTAACGAATTAGTTTGTATAAGCGCATCGGCAAACCCCATAAGCGCGGTAGCCGCAGCAAACACAATGGCCCATTTTTTAAAGTTAAGTCCGTTTTTAAGCACATACATCGGGCCGCCTACGTACTCGCCTTTGGCATTTTGTTCGCGGTATTTAACAGCTAAAACGGCCTCGGCATATTTGGTAGCCATGGCAAAAAAAGCACACAACATCATCCAAAACAAAGCACCCGGTCCGCCGGTAGAAACGGCCGCCGCCACCCCTACAATGTTACCTGTGCCCACCATGGCAGCTAACGCCACCACCAGCGCGCCAAAGCTACTAATAACGCCGGCGCTGCGGGATTCTTTTAAAGAAAGTTTAATCGCACGATGCAAATGGCGTTGGAAAAATTTTAATTTAACGGTAAAATAAATGCTAATTCCCACAATCAAAAGCATCATGGGTACGCCCCACACAAAGGCGTTTAACTGCACAATCATATTTGTAAACCACGCCATAGCTAATTCCTTTTTGCTAGAATATATATAATAAATTTTACAAAAATATGAAGATCTTATTCCCAAAAAATAAAAAACCGGCTTTGCCGGGTATTTCTAGCGCAGCCAACTACGTTACGCATGTGGCAGCCGGGCTTAAGTTGCCTAAAAAAGCAATTATTTGCCCTATTTCATCATTAACTAAGTATGTTACTTCGCACAGTAAATGGAAAAAATACACGTGCGAAATGGATATTTACGTGCTTGAAAATACTGATATTTGTTATGTAACCAATTTTGGCTACGGCGCGCCTGCCATGGCGATGAAGCTGGAAGTTTTAATTGCGCTAGGCGTAAAAGAGTTTGTGTTTATCGGTCTGGCCGGCAGTTTACAAGAGGAAGTACAACCCGGAGACATTTGTTTATGCAGTGAAGCCCTATGTGACGACGGAACATCTCCTTGTTATGTGTCCACCGAAACATCCAAACCCAACAAAACCTTGCTTACCAAATTGGCGCAAACATTAAAAACACACAAGCAAAATTTCCATATCGGGCGCAACTGGACCACCGACGCCATTTTCCGCGAAACAAAAGCCGAAATCAAACACTATCAAAAACACGACGTTTTAACAGTGGAAATGGAAACCGCCGCTTTTTACAGCGTATGCCAAAAACGCAAAGTAAAAGGCGTAGCGGCCTTTGGCATTAGTGATAAGCTATATAATTACAAGTGGGAAACCTGCTTCGGTCAACGTGAAATTTACCGTGCCATGGAAATCATTTTTGAAACCGCCAAGAAAGTATTGAAATAGTTATCTGTTCATCAAAGAATCTACCCCGGGCTTAAAAAACGCCCGGGGCAATTCAAAGAACTAAATTGCAGCTGTACTATTTAGTCCCACATCGGGCAATTTATGTCTCCTGTTTTACCCGCTATATCACACTGCCTTGCACACCATCCTTCAGAGTTTTGTTCTACCCACTGATTGTTGGTACAGGTATTATAAATCTCGTACACTCTATATCCCAAATTGCAACTACTATCTTCCCTCATATTAATCGTAGAACCGGGATTTTTAATACACCCCGTCCAATTGTAATTCCACTTATTATTAGAACACGTGGCACTGCTTAGCCGGGCTGTACCACAATACCCGCCTGTTACAGCACTGCAAGAATAATTGGTATTCTTTTGATACGCTGGTGTTGAGCACCCCGTCCAACTGTAAGTCCACGTATTATTAGAACACGTGGCACTGCTTAGCCGGGCTGTACCACAATACCCGTCACCTCTTACAGTACTGCAAGAATAATTGGTATTCTTTTGATACGCTGCTGTTGAGCACCCCGTCCAACTGTAACTCCACGTATTATTAGAACACGTGGCACTGCTTAGCCGGGCTGTACCACAATAATTGCTACCTCTTACAGTACTGCAGGAATAATTGGTATTCTTTTGATACGTTGGTGTCGAGCATCCCGTCCAACTGTAACTCCATGTGCCTCCACTGTTACAACTAGCAGTAACTAATTGAGCAGTACCGCAATAATCGCTCCCTTGTACTGTACTACAGGCATAGCTGGTGCCGAACGAGTATGCCTTGGCATCACAACTGATTACTACATTACTCGTTTCCCATTGTCCGCTTGTATAGTTGCATGACACACTTTGTGTTACCGTTCCACAATACTGATTGCTAGTACCATAATATTCATCACA
>CACXHA010000097.1 GCA_902767385.1 uncultured Elusimicrobium sp. | reverse complement strand
GAGCGGCATGGGTGGCTTTTACGTAGCTTATAATGGTTCCCACCAACGTTTTGAGGACCTTTCTACCGAACAAAACGGGGGCGGGTTTGGCGTGTCCGGCATGGCGTACAAAGAGAACTTCTTTGCCGGGCTTTTGGCCGGTGGCAGTATGAGTGATGTGCGTTTGAAAGACGGGTATGGTCGTAAAAATTCAAACGTAGTAACGGCTGGCCTGGCAGCTAAAACAGGATATATGTGGGAGTTGGGCTCCCGCGGTCAATGGCTCTTGCAGCCGGAACTGTTAGCTGCTTATACCTGGTTAGATATGTCCGATTATACCAACGGGGCCGGGGTAAAAATACATGCTGACCCGCTGCAAGTATTTACTTTGCAACCGCAACTGCGTTTGATGGGGGATTTCCAAAAATGGGGACAACCCTACGTACAAATAGCATGGGTAGGCAATTTGGGAGACAAAACCAAATTTAAAGCTAACAATGTAGAGTTGCCGCAATTTTCTATAAAACCCTTTATGAAATATGACTTAGGTATCCGCAAAATGTGGACCCGGTGGGGCGGCTACTTGGAAACATCTTTTACCAGCGGCGGAGTACGTAGCATAGGCGTACAAGCGGGTGTTTCCTACGCGCTCTAAGGGCAAAATTTCATATACAAAAAAGGCACCTTGTTTAAGGTGCCTTTTCAAATGGTGGACTTATGACCGAGTTGCAACAAATGCTCGCACAGGCCGGGCTCGCTACTTTTTTTCACGGAACAGCGAATAATTTTTTCAACAAAAAAGCCCTAATTCTAGGCGCGAGTTTAGGAGCAATACTGGCGGAACGCGCCCAAAGGGCGGAGGTATGCGACTAAACGAGTAACAACGAAGTAGGACTTTTTGGGCAAAAAAAATTTGGGGCAGAAATTTTTGATGGGTTGCCGGTTCTTAGAACGCCGGGTGGTGACGCGCAATTCCCTGTTTAACAGGCAATTAACAGGCAAAAAACAGGCATTTGAAAACTTTACCCTTTGGATTCTAAGGCCTTGTGAGAATTTTATCTCTCTTCTGAGAAATAGCCACTAAAACCATCCCAATTCCCTACTTAGAGTAACAGGGAAATATCAGGCAAATATCAGGCAAGAAACAGGCGAAACAACAAGGTAGATATTCTACGCATAAACTACGCATATTTTGCGTAATTTTCCTATTTCTTTTTAATCTGTTTTTTCGGTGTAAAGTCCGGCAGAGAACTCTTGGATGTAACTACCTTCGTTCCGGTGGCTTCTTCAAATTGCAAGCGCGCTTGTTTGGCGAGTTTGCCGCCTTTTCGTCCGGCGGCTTTATTCTCTTGTACACCTTCGGCTTGGTCCTTTTCCGCTATTTGGCGGGTAGATAATTCGGCAAGTGCTGTAAAAAGCAGTTCGGCCTCACTCATGTGTTCGCGTAAGTTTTCATGCTCAAGCCCTTTTAGTTTTTTATGTTGGGCAACCGATAAATCGCTCCATTCTTGGTGGATAACGTTTGTGAGCATGGCAAAATCGTCCGATTTAGTTACCCCATGCGCTTGCCAGTAATCGGTTAGCTTGTTTCGGGTTTCCTGTCCCATCATGCGCTGTTGTATCCACTTTTGGCTTCGTCCTTGGGCTTTCCAATGGGAACGCGCGCGGTCTAACGCCTTGGATGGGTCCGCCGTTTCCTGGATCCGTTCATAACCTACTTTGGCGAGCCACATTTTAAAGGGCTCGGCTTTGGGGCTGGGAATGGACTGGATAAGGCGCAAAAGTTGTTCCGGATCGGCTACGTCAGTCTTATAAAATTTGCCATCTGCCGCCTGTAATTTCAGTTGACTACAATTTGTAGCCAACTGACTTCCCTCGGCTTTTAAACGGGTTTTTAAGACGCTCCAATATTTTCTAGGGTTATTGCTTTGCGTAAGCGCATAAATCACATCCACAATAGAAAAATACCACGTCTCCGTCTTTTCGTCATACTGACGGCGGATTTTAAAATCTTCAAAAATAGCAAGTGCTGATTTAGTCATATAGTCTCCTTAATTCGTTCTCACGAGTTTGGCTAAAATTTCGACGGATGCATCCGCCGGGAACGGCTCATATTTGGCCTTATTATCCGATACCAAGCGGT
>CACXHA010000096.1 GCA_902767385.1 uncultured Elusimicrobium sp. | reverse complement strand
GTCGGCAATTACTTGGCGGGCTTTTACGTCGTCGCCGGTTTTTACAATGGGGTGTTGGTTGATACAAGTATCTTGGTTGGAACGTTTATATTTTAAAAGTTCGTACACGTCGCAAGTACCGTCTTTGGCTTCCACTACAATTTTGGAAGCGTCGGCAAATTGCACGCGGCCGGCACGTTTCGCTACCACAGACGTACCCGAGTCACGCGCTACTTCGTGTTCAATACCGGTACCCACGTAAGGAGCTTCCGGCATTAAGAGCGGCACGCCCTGGCGTTGCATGTTACAACCCATGAGCGCACGGTTCGCGTCGTCGTGTTCCAAGAACGGAATTAAAGCAGCCGATACGCTGATTACCTGCAAGGGGGACACGTCCATATAGTCCACTTCTTTGGGGGCAATCATCGGGTAATCGGCACGCACACGGCAAGCCACCGCGTCGGTATCAATTTTACCGTCTTTGGTGGTAGGCGTGTTGGCCTGGGCTACAAATTTATCGTCTTCCGCGTCGGCGGTAAGTTCTTCAATTTGGTCAGTTACTTTGCCGTTAACTACCTTGCGGTACGGGGTTTCAATTAACCCGTACTTGTTTACTTTGGAGTAGCACGCGAGCGAAGTAATTAACCCGATGTTCGGACCTTCCGGCGTTTCAATGGGGCAGACGCGTCCATAGTGCGTATAGTGTACGTCGCGCACTTCGAAACCGGCACGTTTACGGTTGAGTCCACCGGGCCCTAAGGCGGACAAACGGCGTTTGTGCGTCAGTTCACCTAACGGGTTAATTTGGTCCATGAATTGAGAAAGTTGAGAAGTACCAAAGAACTTGCGGATAATGGCTTGCACCGGCTGGGCGTTAATCAAAGCACGCGGAGTCGGCGTGGCAAGTTCGCGGTTCATGCGGTCGCGGGCGGTCTTGGCCATTTGAGAAAGACCGATACGGATTTGGTTTTCCAAAAGTTCGCCAATTCCGCGTACGCGGCGGTTACCCAAGTGGTCAATATCATCGGTCTTAAATACAAACTGCGGCCCGTACATTTTTTGGGCATCTTCCCCGGCGTTTAACGCCAAAAGATATTTTACCGTTACCACAATATCTTCGGTGGTTAAGGTGCGGCGGTTTTCTTTCGGGGTGGTGTATTTTTTGCATTTAAGCTGGCTGATTAAATCAAACATTTGCGCAAACTTTTTGTTGATTTTGTAGCGGCCTACAAAGCTCAAGTCGTAGCGGCGCAAGTTATCAAAGATTAAATTGTCTAAGAAACTTTCCGCCTGGGCTTGTACCACAAAGTCTTGTCCGCGCATTTTCTTATAAATTTCGGCTTGCGCTTCTTTGGCGGTATGCGCAGAATCTTTGCGCTCCAAAGAGGCCAAAATAGCCGGGTCTTCCTGACGCGGTTTACCGCTGATTACTTTAATGGTTTTTACTTTCTTTTCAATCAAAGTGCGGAAGAGTTTATCGTCAATCGGCAAAGCGGCTTTATCTTCTAAGTTCCAAAGCACTTCGCCGGTGGCCGGATCGTAAATATCGTCGGCGGCATAGCGGCCGATTACGTTATCCATAGAAGAAGCTTTCACTTCCACGTCTTCGCATTTGTAGAAAGTTTGGATAATTTGTGCGTTAGTTTCCAAACCACACGCGCGAAGAAACGTAGAAATGGCTACTTTTTTCTTGCGGTCAATGCGGACCCACAGTGTGTTGTTTAAATCAAAGGAAAATTCTACCCAGGCTCCACGGTAAGGAATAATGCGCGCCACGTAAAGACGTTTACCAAAGGTGGACTGTTTTTTCTCTTCATCTTCTTCAAAAATAATACCCGGAGAACGGTGCATCTGACTGACGACCACACGTTCGGCTCCGTTGAACACAAAACAGCCAGCATCGGTCATCAAGGGTAAATTACAAAGGGTTACTTCCTGTTCGGAAGCGTTTTTCATATTTCCGTTTTTCTGTTTTACATATAGAAGGAACGTCGCTTTGAGCGGCGCATCAAAAGTGCTATCGCGCACGGCAGCTTCGGCCGGGGTGGCGTAGCGGGGGGTACCTAAATCGTATTTAACAAATTCTAAGCGCATGCTGCCGTCGGGTGCTTCTACGGGGAATACATCTTCAAAAGAGGCTTGCAATCCTTTGAGTTCACGTTTGGACGGCGCTACATCTAATTGTAAGAAATCCTTGAAGGAATCCTTTTGCATGTCCAGCAAATCGGGTAACGGAAGTTTGGTAGTAATCTTGCCAAAATTAGTTTGTTTTTCAATCATCTCTATCTTCCTGCTGTTCTCGGGCGGTGGCGCAACGCACTACGCTACCCGCCAGTACCTTTAGGGTACGTAATCCCACCCCCCAAAGGGGGATGGGATTAAATGAGTCAGTTGACTTATTTGAGTTCTACGGTGCCGCCGGCTTCGGTCAATTTTTTCTTCATTTCTTCGGCTTCGGCTTTGGCAACGTTTTCTTTTACGGCTTTGGGGGCGCCTTCCACGAGGTCTTTAGCTTCTTTCAAGCCTAAACCGGTGATTTCGCGCACTACTTTGATGACGGCAATTTTCTTAGCGGCATCAACAGCGGTCAACATGACGTTGAATTCGTCTTTTTCTTCAGCGGCAGCGGCACCAGCAGCAGCGGGGGCAGCGGCAACAGCTACG
>CACXHA010000095.1 GCA_902767385.1 uncultured Elusimicrobium sp. | reverse complement strand
TGCTTTTCCAGCGTGGCAAGCCCGCGGTGGGCCGCATTAGGGAGTGCCTCGTCCATATCACTAAAAAATATTTTTTGCATTTCCTGCCAACTACGCAACGGATTAGACAAGAAAAAATTGATTTCAATAAATTTAGGGTCGTACTGGTTCCATAAACCGCCTACCCCGGTAAACGGCGCAATGCCGCTTTCTACGCTTACACCCGCCCCGGTAAAGGCCGTAGCGTACGTGGATTGTTTAAGCCACAAAGAAACTTGTTTAATATCGTTCATGGGAGTATTGTAGCATTTTTATCTTACCCCAAAAATGATATAATTAAGGTATATCTTAGTAAGGAGAAAAACATGAAAAAAGTATTTGTTTTAGGTGTACTGGCCATTTTAGCCGCGGGTTGTGCGTCAACGGGTAACAAAACTACTACCGCCACCACCGCTAATCAAACTTTGACGTTAGAAGAGGCTTTGCAAAAATCTGCCGAAACGCGCCAAAAATTGCAAGAAGCCAAAGAAGCTTACCAAGCCGCCCGCGAAAACACGCAAGCCACAGAAGCTTCCAACTCTGTTGCTGCGCAAGTAAAAGAACAAGTTAAACAAAAAGTAAACGATACCAAAAACCAAGTCAATACGGAAGTAAAAGCTTGGCAAGAAGTATTGCAATAAATTTGCAAATGTACAGATTACAAAAATCCCCGCTTACTAAGCGGGGATTTTTATGCATATCAACTTCTATTAGTCATCCATATCCGGAGCTTCGGGCTTCGGTCCGCGCGGGCCAAACCCTCTAGGTCCAAAATCGCGGTGCGGGCGGTCCGTGTCAGCGCCGCGTCTTTTGGGACGGGGGAATAAGGCCTTCATATTACCGTCGGCCGCAATCAAGGCATCCGTCTTTTGAATAACCCACTGGGCTTTATTTTCAGCGGTATTTTCTTGTGCAAACTCCGCCTTCATACGGGCCAAGCGTTCTTCAAATTGAACGAGTTGTGCTTTTCTAAATTCCAATTGTTTATCGCGCATGGCACTGATTTCTTGTTCAATTTCCGCCCTTTTGGCCTCTTTTTTCTTACCTTTTAATTTGTTATATTCTTTGACCAATTTTTCCATTTTTTCTTGAGTGGCCTTGAATTGCGCACGTTGTTCTTTATGCGCTTTTTCAAAGGCTTCATGGTCCCGCTGCATTTCTACGACGGGGGCATTATCTACTGGCATCTTTTTTTCTTCCTGCGCTAAAGCCGGCATTGCCACAGCAGCCACCAATAACGCAAATACAATTTTTCTCATACATTTCCTCCTAGAACCATTCTTGTTCAAACAAATCCAAATCACTGGAAAACGTAGCATATTCATCTTGCTGGGTTTGACTCATATACACCACCAATTTTCCGTTATCGAGCGGAACAGAACGTGATCCCATTCCCACACCGACACATACTGCCACTACCACCGCCGTCACACAGCCGACTAACGCCATTTTATAACGTACCCACCAAGACGGGCGGCGCGTGGTTTTGGCAAATACTTTTTCCACCAGTTGCGCCGGGGCCGCAGGGGCCTGCAGAGCTTGGCTGATGAGACTTTCCCATTTTTCATTGTTCATAAAAATTCCTCGCTACTTGCTAATTTACGTACTTTTTGTACCGCCCGGTGGCAGTCGGCTAATACCGTCCCCAAGGGTTTGTGCAATACTTCTGCTATTTCCGCAAACGACAAATACTGTCTTAAATACAACATTTCCTGCTGATGAGGGGGGAGCGTATCAATAAGGGCCTTGAGTCTTTCTAGCCCCTCCCGGCTTTGCAACTGCTCCAAGTGGCCGACCTCCCCATCCGGCAATACATCATGCCAAAATTCGTTTCCTTCTTCGTCGGGCTCATCTAACGAAACCGTCTGTTTGTGGTCCCGGAAGTAATTGAGCGTTTTATTGCGTGCCGTCAAAAACAACCAAGACTTAAACTTCCCCTGTGCTTTAAAATCCGCAGCGTGGGTATAGAGAGCCAAAAACACGTCCTGAAATAAATCCCCGGCGGCTCCCTCGTCGCGCACCAAGCTCATAAGATACTGATAGAGACTATTTTTATAGCGCAGTACCAATTCCTCAAATGCTTGGGCCGTCCCCGACGCAAACTGCCCGATTAATTCATCATCACTTAGCGCACTTAAGTTTGTCATAAGTTAATAACACAAATCCTTTCTATTTTATTGCATAGTTATATGAGCTAAATTATTGTATAATATATTAAGTAGAAAAAATATGATTGTACTACGTGTTGTTTTTTAGTACAATAATATTGTTGAAGATTTTAAGAGTATTTTATGATGAACATGAACTGGCATACTATTTATTGTAATTATTCCGAGTTATCTTCCTTTAATAGCTCGGTACTATCCATTATGCGTGAACGTATGCTAGGGAGTGTTTGTTAATAAGAATAAAACCGATTTAATTACAAACCCGCCCTACAGAAAGAAAAGGGCGGGTTTTTAATGGAAAAGAAAAACGTAGATTAGTAAGACTCAGATTAGTAATGAGGAAAAATGAAGAAAATAATAGCTGTAGTATTAAGTATTAACTTATTGGTGCTCAACGCAAGCCCGGTCTTAGCGCAAGTTGCTCCTAGAAAACTGGCGCAAGGTGCCGCCAAAGCGTTAGCCACCCCTAAGCTCAACATCAAATTACCTGCCGCAGTTAAAACCCCGGCAGTCCGCACCAATCTCGGTGTGCAAGTGGAAAAGGCGGCCTTACAAGGCATGCGTCTGCCTTTGACACAAAATTATGGTAAGTTGCTTAAAAATTCCAATCCGCTTTTACCGGCGGCTCGGCAGATTTTAGCACATAACAACGCCAAAGAACGTGCGCTCTTGTTACGCTCGGACTTTGTGGCTTTGTCCTTAGCCAATCAAGCCAGTGCCAAAGATAAAGAGTTAGCGACGGACTTTTACCGCGACAACCTGCAAAATTTCCGCCCCGAAAAAGATACTGTCCAAGCGGTGGCCGATATTGCCAGCTTAGGTATTTTGGGAACGGCCGCCGATGATGACTTGATTTTTAACGTGGCCTGCCAGTCGCAAGATACAGCCGCTGAGGTACCGGTTACTTCCGCCGCCGCGCGTGCTTTGTTACGCTTGAAAGCCTACGATAAATTGGCCGAACTTTCCCGCAAATCCGGCGTGCAAGCCGATCTGTGGAACGGCATACGCGAATATGCCAAAGCCAACGACTTACCGCTTAGTGTGTGGGATGTATTTCGGGTAGATGTGGATGTAAAAGCTTTTCAACAAGAATTGGCTGCCTATGGACCGCTGAACCAAATTGCGATAGATCCGTCTGCAGAAGCCACTTACTTATATATGAACGCCGGGCGTGACGTAGTACCCGCTCCGCAAGCAACCCGTCGTCAACAACCTGCCAAAAAACAACCAAACCCAGTAGCTCAACAAGCTGCCGAATCGGCGCAAGTGGCAACCCCTGCAAAAGAACAATTTGTCGTGGCTCCTACGCAAACGGCTGCCTTAGCCATGGCAGATAACGTAGCCGCTGAAATAGCAGCCAATGCTCCAGCTGACAACAAGGACATATCGCCCATGCAAGCTGCTGTGCAAGCCTTGGAAAGTCAAGGGACCACCAACACTTCCTCACTCCAAAAAGCAGACCTTATCGGACAAACCAAAGCTTGGCTCAAACGTTTGCAACCCAAAGGAATTACGTCTGCTGACGAAACAAAATTTGCCCAACGGGCCGCTTTGTACTTAACGGCGTTTTCCATCGGGTTGGAAATCGGCACCCCGATTATGGCCAGCATTAAGACGGCATTAAATTTGCCACTTTCAATGGCAGTACTTGTTACCGCTGCCACTTATGCGCCTTATTTGTTTGGCTCGTTTATGGCAAACTGGTGCAAAAATAAAATTGGTCGCAAAGGCACCGTCAACGCAGGGCTTGCGCTGATGGGGGGGAGTTTTGCCCTGGGTGCTACCGCCTTAGGACTTGATGGCTCCTTTACCGCCTGGAACGACCAAATTGCCCAATTTTTAGGTATCTTGGGGGCCTTGACTGTAGCTAGCACAGGGGCCGTATTTATCCATGGTTCCGTTGGTCCGGTCATGACCGAAATTAGCCACAAAGCCAGCGACCTTGTGCGCCAAAAACGTGGTACGTACGTTGAGCTGAGCCGCTCTATTGGAATGCTCTCTTCCTTTGCGTTCCCGTTTATTGCTACCAGTATGCTTGGGCTTGATTGGAGTGCTCCGTTTATCTTAGCTCTGCCCATTGTAGGGGCTTCTGCATTGACTTTAAACTTAGCCAAATTGCCCAACACCAAACCGATAACCAGTAAACTAACCGCCGAATTGAAAACCG
>CACXHA010000094.1 GCA_902767385.1 uncultured Elusimicrobium sp. | reverse complement strand
CGCCCCGATATTGTGCACACCAACGCGCCCAAAGCCGGTATTTTAGGGCGCATTGCCGCGCGTATTTTTTGGCGCAAAGCCAAAGTGGTGCATACGTTCCATGGGCTTGGCTTTGCCAAAGAACAGGGCGAAAAACATTTTAAATTCTTCGTGTGGGTGGAAAAAACCTGTGCCAAATTTACCGACGTACTGGTCTTTGTATCGCGCAAAAACGCCGCCGAAGCCAAAGAGCTGGGTATCGGCAAAGGCGTGCGGACCGAAATTATCCGCGCAGGCGTGAATTTCCACCCCATTTTGCCGCTAAAATTTGACCCGCTTGCCAAAAAGGCCTCTTTGAATATTCCGGCTAATGCCAAAGTGGTGCTGGCACTTGCCAACTGTAAACCGCTTAAAAACCCGCTACACTTTGTCTTTGCCGCCTATAAAGTGCTGCAACAAATGAAAAACGTCTATTTCATTTTCACCGGGGACGGCTCGCTCAAAGACCAGGTCACTACGTTAGTTAAAAATCTAAATATTGAAAAACAAGTGCTTTTCCCCGGTTGGCGTAACGACGCGCTAGAGCTCTTGGCCATTAGCGATATTTACGCCAGCGTTTCGTTGCGTGAGGGGTTGCCCATGTCGCTCTTGGAAGCGATGGCCATGCGCGTGCCGGCCGTCTGTTACGACGTGGACGGCATTAGTGAGGTCATCACAAATAATAAAACCGGGTTTTTGGTGCAACCCAGCGACATTAACACCTTTGCCGATAAATTAAAAGTGCTCCTTCGCCACAAGCAACTCATGGAGCGTTTTGAAGCCAACATAGACCGGCGGGACTTTGCCGAATTTACGGTAGTCACGATGGTCAAAAAACAAGAGCGGTTATACCGCAGCTTAGTACCGCCTACCAAGAAAAACGGCGGAAGACGGCGGTTTTTCCGTCGCAGAAGAAGATTTAAACCTACCAACCAGGGGGCCCATTAATGGACTACGCTATTAACGAAATGGAACAGGAAGTGCTAAACGCCACGCGCGAATTGGCCCAGAAAAAACTAAAACCCTTGCGCGCCGAAATGGACGCCAAGGAAACATTTTCCAAAGAAATGTATGAGGAGTACCGCAAATCCGGCATGTTTGGGTTGTGGTTGCCCGAAGAATATGGCGGTTTAGGCGGGGGGATTACCTGCTTGGCCATGGCGTTTGAAGAGCTTTCGCGCGCGTGTGCCGGGCTGGCACTTACGCCGGGTACGTCGGCCTTGGGGGCAATCCCGATGTTTTTAGCGGCCACCAAAGAGCAGCGCGAAAAGTGGTGCCCGGACCTTGCCAGCGGCAAAAAACTTTGGGCATTCGCGCTAACCGAGCCCGAAGCCGGCTCCGACGCGACGGCCCTTAAAACCACCGCCATTAAAGACGGCGATTTTTACGTAGTCAACGGCACTAAACACTTTATTTCCACCGGCAAAGAGGCCGATTTTTACACCGTAGCCGTCAACACCAACCCGGCCCGCGGACCGCGTGGTATTTCGCTACTCGTCATTGAAAAAGGAACCCCCGGGTTTTCGTTCGGCAAAAAAGAAGAAAAAATGGGAATCCGCACCAACCCGACGTATGAGTTGATTTTTGAAAATGTGCGCGTGCCCAAAGAAAATTTACTGGGCAGCGAAGGGCGCGGGCTACTCTACTTGCAAGAAACGTTGGACTATTCTCGCCCCGGTGTAGCGGCGCAAGCCGTCGGCATTGCGCAAGGTGCATTAGATACCACGATTCCGTACTTGCGCACCCGCAAACAATTCGGTCAGCCGATTATTACCTTCCAGGCGCTCGGGCACAAAGTAGCCGAACTGGCCGCCAAGACCGAGGCCGGGCGCGCATTGGTTTACAATTTAACACACCGCATGGACACCGAGTTTTTACCGGCGGTCAAAAACGCACTTGCCAACGGTACCCCTGTGCACGACGAGCTTAAGAAACTAAAAGGCGAGCGTTGGACCAAATACAGCGCCGAAGCCAAACTGTTCTGCTCCAACGTAGCCATGGAAGTAGCTGACGAGTGTGTGACCCTGTGCGGCGGCATTGCGTACATGCGTGATTTCCCGCTGGAAAAATACATGCGCGACGCTAAAATCACCCAAATCTACGAAGGTACCGTACATATCCAAAAGAACGAAATTTTAACCGCTCTAATTAAGGAGTACGCCGCAAAAGGCGATGAGGAATAATTATGCATATTGTAGCTTGCGTTAAGCAAACCCCTAAGTCCGACAACGTAAAAATTGATCCCGCCACCGGGTGTTTAATCCGCTCCGGCACCGAAAGTGCCATGAACCCTTTTGACGAATTTGCGCTAGAAGAAGCCGTTACGCTTAAAGAACAGGTGGGGGGCAAAGTGTCCGTAATCACCATGGGCCCGCCGCAGGCCGAGGCCGTCTTGCGCGATAGTATTGCCCGTGGCGCCGACGAAGTTTTTCAACTGGGGGACCGCGCTTTTGCCGGTTCGGACACGTGGTCCACGTCTTACGCGCTTAGTAAAGGCATTGAAAAAATTAACAGTTTGCAACGTGTAGATTTAATTATCTGCGGCAAGCAAACTAACGATAGCGACACCGGACATATCGGCCCGCAAATTTCCGCGTGGCTGAAAATCCCCAACGCGGCGTTTGTTAAAAAAGTAGTACGCGTGAACGAAAAAAGCATTGTGGTAGAACGCTTGACCGAGGACGGCAGCGAAGTGGTGGAACTTAACTACCCATGCGTGCTTAGCGTAGTAAAAGAAATCAATAAGCCGCGCGTGCGCAGCGTAAAAGGGCGTATGCAAGCCAAGCGCGCCACCGTAACGGTGTGGACCGCTGACGACGTGCAGGCCGATAAAACCATGCTCGGCATTAACAACTGCCCTACGCGCGTGGTTAAATCGTTCGTGCCCAAGCGCGAAGTAAATGCCACCATAGTAGCCGGTGCCAACGGTAAAGAAAAAGCCGTCAAACTGGTGGAATTACTCAAAGAAAATAACTATATTTAGGATTTTTTATGAACATCAAAGACTATAAAAATGTTTGGATTTTTGCCCAGGCCCAGCGCGGCAAGTTAAGCCCAACGGCTTACGAGCTTTTAACGGCCGGGCGCAAGTTGGCTGACGATTTGCACGAAAAATTGTGTGCCGTTTTGTTAGGGCACAACGTGCAAAATTTTGCGCAAGATTTAATTAGTCATGGGGCCGACGTGGTGTATGTGTGCGACGACCCGGCACTTGAAAATTATATGGACGATACATACGCGCGCGTACTGGCGGAACTGGTGGCGCAGTATAAGCCGAACAAGTTTTTAATTCCGGCTACCAACATGGGCCGTTCGCTTTCTGCTAAAACGGCGGTGTTTGTGGGAACGGGTTTAACGGCCGACGCTACCGACGTAACCATTAACCCGGCAGACGGACAACTGCACGCCACGCGCCCAACCTTTGGCGGCAACTTAATGGCCACCATTACGTGCGCCAAAACCCGGCCGGAGATGTGCTCCTTGCGCCCCATGGCGTACGAAAAAGCACCCGCGCAAACAGGCCGCAAAGGCGAAGTAATTGCGTTTAAATTTGATGCTACAAAGTATGTTTCCCCACTTGCCAAATTTGTGGAGTTTATCCAAAGCAAAGAAGGCGGATTGGACTTGTCCGAGGCCGAAGTGATTGTGGCCGGCGGACGCGGAGTAGGCAGCAAAGACGGTTTTAAACTTTTGGAAAAACTGGCCACTCGTTTAGGCGGCGCCGTCGGGGCAAGCCGCGGGCCGGTGGATAGCGGGTGGATTGATTACCGGTATCAAATCGGTCTTACGGGCCGCACCGTAAAACCCAAGCTCTATATTGCGTGTGGTATTTCGGGCCAGATTCAGCACATGGCCGGCATGAGTGGCGCGAACGTAATTGTAGCTATTAATAAAGACCCCAATGCTCCTATTATGAAGGCGGCGCATTTTGCGTTAGAGGGGGACTTGCACGAAGTGATCCCCGCCATGCTAGAAGTATTACATTAAATAACGGCAGGCGCGATGTTCCATTTAACGCACAAAAAACAGAAAAAGGTGTCATCCTGAACCGCGGCCATTACCGCTAGGCCGCGCCCTGAAAGGTTGTTATTCAGGGTCCCATCAAACTGTTTCAGGATCTCGGTTTTACTAGAATCTCTACAACTTTTTAATCGCCCAGTTTTTGGGATAGAGATTATTGGCACGCTCGCCTAGGTTTTTCATAAACCCAAGCGGGCGTTCTTTATAAGTAACTAGCACAAATCCGCGCGGCGTAGTGGGGGGCAACACGAAACTTTCCCGGTGTAAATAGCGTTGCGCCTGTTCTAATGTCAGTTCCGCGCGCGGGTATTTATCCGGAGGCGTGGTAATAGACAACGCTTGCGCTACCGACGGTATTTTTTCTTTTCCTTTGATTTCTTCGGTGGGGATACCGTCGCTAAGCACGTGAATTTGGCGGAATTTTTTAGCTTGCTCGCGCAAAGACGCAGGCAACGTGGCGCGCTGTGGACCGTCACTTATTTTACGCAGCACGCACAAAAATAATCCTTCACTTTTTGTAGTGCCCGGAATAAAACGGTACACGGGGCCGTCAAAGCCCGGCAGTAAAGAGCCGGTAATTTGCCACTCGGTCGGCACAGGTACCGGCACTATTTGCGCGCCCAGTTCCTCTGTAATCCACCGTACGTTTTCTTCGTCCTCGTGCACGTTGTAAGTGCAAGTGCTGTAAATTAAAAGCCCTCCGGTACGCAGGCAGGGCCACACATCTTTTAAAATTTTGCGTTGGCGTTCTTGGCAAAAATGCACGTTTTGCAAACTCCACTCGTTTACGGTTTCTTCATCACGCCTAAAAAGCCCCTCGCCCGAGCAGGGCACGTCGGTCAAAATCACGTCAAACACCAGGTTGGTTTGGGCCAGTTCGTGTGCGTAGTTGTGGGTGACCAGTACGTCCGGGTGGCCTTGTTTAAGCATATTTTCCAGTAAGATGTTAGCGCGGCGGCGGTCCGGCTCGTTACTAATGAGAACAGAATTTTCCGGCAAAGCCGCACGCAGTAGCGTAGATTTTCCGCCGGGAGCACCGCATAAATCTAGCACACTTACCGGGCTTGTAACACATTGGCGTAACACGTAATCTAAGAACATAGAGCCGGCCTCTTGCACGTAGTACGCTCCGGCGTGAAAGAGGGGGTCTAACGTGAAGTTGGGCCGCTCTTGCAGCCAGTACCCGTTTTGGCACCAGGGCACCGGCGTAGCGTGCTCAAAAATCGGGCCGCCCGGGTGCTTAAACGGATTGAGCCGGATACTCACCGGCGGTTCTTCGTCAAACGCACGCACGTAGCGCTCCCAACGCGTGGGGCCGAACAAGGTAGTGGTGTAATCTATAAAAGTTTGCGGCAAATTCATAGTTCTATTTTACCAATTTTGCCCGAGGGAAGCGCCCTCTATATTTGGTAAAATATAAATATGATAGATATTAAAACGCTCTCGTTTCACTTTGGCCTGCGCACATTGTTTGAAGATACATCGGTGCTGATTCACGACGGGCAAAAAGTGGGACTGGTGGGGCCCAATGGGTGCGGAAAGTCTACGCTGTTTAAGCTTATTGAGGGCAAATTCTCGCCGGACGGGGGAAAAATAGAAATCTCGCGCGGCACGCAAATTGCATCGGTAGCGCAGGATATTGCCGACCCGTCGGTTTGTTTGTTGGATTACGTGTTATCGGCTGATAAAGAGCTCATGCGCCTTCAAAAAGAGTTGGAAAACCCGAATATTTCCGGCGAGCGCATGGCGGAAGTTTTTGATAAATTGGAATTTTTGGGTGCGCATAGCGCTACTGCCCGCGCCAGTGCTATTTTAAGCGGCCTGGGGTTTGTTAACGACGATTTTAAACGCCCGCTTAAAGAATTTTCCGGCGGGTGGCAAGTGCGTGCCAACGTGGCGGCATGTTTATATGCACCGTCTAACTGCCTTTTATTAGACGAGCCCACCAACCACCTGGACTTGGAAACGGCCATGTGGCTGGAAAATTATTTGGTGCGCGTGGATAAAACCGTCTTTATTATTTCGCACGACCGCCACATTTTAAACCGTTTGTGCGACCATATTATCCACGTGGAAGACGGGCAGCTAAAACTTTACAACGGCAATTACGATACGTACGAACGTACCCGCGCCGCCGCCATAGAGGGGGCTAAATTAGCCGCTGCCAAGCATGAGCGCGTGGTGGCGCATTTGCAATCGTTTGTGGATCGCTTCCGCTACAAAGCTACCAAAGCCAAGCAAGCGCAAAGCCGTCTAAAAATGATTGAAAAACTGGGCGCGGCGCCTGCAATCCCCAAAGACCCCGAAGCGCATTTTGAATTCCCCTCGCCGGAAAAACTGAATAATTCTTTGCTTACCATTGAAAACGGCGTGGCGGGGTATGATGAAAAACCCGTTTTGCAAAATTTAGATTTACGCATTGAGCCCGACGACCGGATTGCTCTTTTGGGGGCCAACGGTAACGGAAAATCTACGTTGGCTAAAATTTTATCGCACCGGCTACTCTTGATGTCGGGCAAGATGACAACGGCTAAAAAAATGAAGATTGCGTATTTTTCGCAGCACCAAACCGAGGAGCTCGACGTAGAAAAAACGCCGTACGAAATGCTTAGCGCGCAAATGCCGCTCTCTACCGAAACGCAAATCCGCGCGCAACTGGGCGCGTTTGGCCTTAACAAAGCCAAAAGCGATACCTTGATTGGCAGCCTTTCGGGCGGTGAAAAATCGCGCCTCTTGTTGGCACTCATCACCAAAGACGCGCCGCATTTGCTTATTTTAGACGAGCCGACCAACCACTTGGATATTCAGTCGCGCGCCGCGCTGATTGAGGCACTCAATAATTACGAAGGCGCGGTGGTGCTCATCACGCACGATTTGCACGTGATAGAACTGACGTGTGATACGTTGTGGATTGTGCGCCGCGGTACGTGCCAAACGTTTGCGGGGGATTTGGACGATTACAAAGCCCAACTTCTTAAAAACAATGATCGCAACGACCTGGCCAGCGACAAAATGACCTCTAAAGAAATGCAGCGCAAAGAGGCGGCTGTCCGCCGGGCACGTGTGGCTCCCTTAAAAAAAGAAATTCGCGCGCTAGACGAGAAAATTGAAAAACTAACCACCCGCAAAGCCGCGTTGGAAGAACAACTTGTGGCGCAATATTCGGCGGACAGCAGCATTGAACTGGCGTTACTTAACGACGAACTTAAAAAAACCGAGGAGCGGTGGATTAGCCTAAACGAAGAAGTAGAGGCCGCACTCACACAATCCGTATGAACGTATTTGAAACTTTGCCCGAATTTTTACAAACCGCACTAAAGCGTATGCTCATTACAGAGCCTACGCCGATTCAGGCGCGCGCACTGCCGCCGGCGCTTAGCGGCAAAGATGTACTGGGAACGGCGCAAACCGGTACGGGTAAAACGCTTGCTTTTTTGCTGCCGCTTATTGTGCATTTAACGCAAAATCCGGCGGAAAACGCGCTTGTTTTGTCGCCCACGCGCGAACTGGCCGAGCAGATTTTAAGTGAGCTGGAAAAGCTTACTGACACATTGCCCGCCGCGCTCATAATCGGGGGGGATAACATCCACAAACAATATGCAGACTTGCGCCGTAAACCGCGCGTTATTATTGCTACGCCCGGGCGGCTGCTGGACCATCTGGGGCGCAAAAGTGTGGACCTGTCTAAAACGCATTTTTTGGTGCTAGACGAAACCGACCGCATGCTGGATATGGGATTTATTGATGATATGCGCCGAATTGTTTCTGCGTTGCCCGCGCCGCGCCAAACGCTTTTGTTTTCAGCTACGCTGCCCCCGGAAATTGTGCAACTTTCTAACGAGTTTTTAACCCGTCCGGTGCGCGCACAAATCGGGGCGGTTACGTCGGCCGCGCAAGGAGTATTGCAAGAGATTGTATACGTGACGGTGCGCGAAAAATTGCCGCAACTTTTACATGAACTCAATACGCGCGCGGGCTCTATTTTAGTATTTGTAAAAACCAAACACGGTGCGGAGCGGTTGGCTAAAGAATTAAAACGTTACGGTCAAAAAGTGAGCGCACTACATGGCGAATTGCGCCAAAACCGCCGCCGGCAAATTATGGAATTTTTCCGCAGCGGCAGTGTGCGTATTTTGGTAGCGACGGACCTGGCTGCGCGTGGTTTAGACGTGCCGCAAATTGAGCACGTGATTAATTATGATTTGCCCCAATGCCCGCAAGATTATATCCACCGCATTGGGCGTACCGGGCGCGCCGGCAGTGTGGGTAGTGCGATTTCTTTGATTAGTGATGACGGCAGTAAATGGCAGGAAATTTGCCGTGTGACTAAATTTGCCGCTCCCGTAAAAACCGTTCAAAAAACGATTGAGCCGCTGCCAACGCCCAAGTTTGTGGCGCACGAAGAGGGAGAAATCCACGCCAAACGCCGCCCAAAAGAAAAACGCGTGCAAACGCCTTCTAAATATACGCAGCTCGCCCAAGAGCTTTTGGCAAAAGAAGAGGTAGTTTTGCCGCAGACGTCGCGTATTTCTATGCGAGCGTCCAAGAAACCCAAAACCTTTCACAAAGCCGCCGATGCCGCGCGGATTTTATCGCAAGAGCAATCCCGCCCAGTCCGCAAATTTAAAAAGTTTTTCAAACGCAAACGCAAACGCAAATAAAAACACCGCCTTTTGCGGGCGGTGTTTTTCCTTTGGTAAATCTGGTTGGGTTATTCAAGGGTACAAGTTGCAGTTGAACACATAGCGGCACAAACAGATTCGTACTTACCGGTGGCGGTACAGGTATATACGTCCCGCTTTCCACCTCCCGTTACGTACGACACTTGTAAACACAGCGAGCTAGTTGCACCGGCCTCTACGTTGCGGCACGCCTTCATGCCTTTTCCTGCAAACTCAAATTTAAACCCGCCAGAATTTAAAGTGCTTGTTGGGTTGTCCTCGTCGGACAATAACTTTACATCTAAGTCCGCAAAAGAGGACGGAAACGTAGAGTTCATCGCATAAAAACGTTTGGCCGAATCATACAAAGATTTCAAATTAATCAGTGCATTGGAAGCCTCGGTGCGGTAAATCGTTTTTTGGTATTGCGGCAACGCAATAGATGTTAAAATAGCTAAAATAATCACTACGGTAAGTAATTCAATTAACGTAAATCCTTTTTTGTTATAGTTCATAAAATTCTCCTACCAAGTAGTATAACGGTTTTGGGCGCGTTTTGCAACTAAAAGTATTACAAAGAGTTTGAAAAAAGGTTATAATAATAAATGGAGGACTTATGGAAGATACCAACTCTTTTTTAGGTTTTACATTAGCTGAATTATTAGCAGTTATTATTATCGTGTCCATCCTTACCGGGTTGGGCGTAGGATATTACAAACGCTCGGTGGAGCAATCGCGCTTTTCGGAAGGATTGGCGGCCGCCAGTGCGGTAGTAGAAGCTTTAAACCGAACTTACTTTGATGAACAATTGGAAGGAAATCAATTAGCAGACGATCAAGTGCACTCTTTTAAAACGTTGGATGTGGTAGTTGGAGGGGGAAGTGGTGACAATTACCAAAACACGAAACATTTTGACGTATACATTGAAGAGAATGATGGCCAGGAAGTAGTGCGGGCTTATCGGGGTGGAAAGGATGGACTTTACTATATACAGATGTATCCCAATTATGCTGCCGGTACCAAGCAAGACCAGATTTCTTGTGTGGGGAACGGAGAGGACGGTGTTGCCTTTTGCCAAGCTATGGGATATGTAAACTGTTCTACCGATGGTTGTACCAAGTAACAACCCGGTTGCTTTTTGCTAAGCCACCGTTTCAGGCGGTGGCTTTTTGATACTCTTGTGAAAATTATATAATATAATTATGAAAATTCTTTCTACCGATTGTTTGGTCATTGGTGCCGGGATTGCCGGTTGCGTGTATGCGCACCAGGCCGCCAAAAAAGGGCTTAAAACCCTGGTGTTATGTTGCGGAGAAATGTCCCAGGCCAATAGTGATTTGGCCCAAGGGGGCATTGTTTATGAGCCGGATTTAAAAGTAGAAGAACTGGTAGAAGATGTTAAAATGGCTACTGCGCAAATGTGTAACGAACCGGCGGTGCGTGAACTTTCTGTTGCCGGTTGTAAAGCGGTAGAAGAAATTTTCTTACACGATTTAACAGTTCCTTTTGACTTGGACACACAGCACCGGTTGCGTTTTACGCGCGAAGGGGCCCACCGTAAAAACCGCATTATTTATTCCAAAGATACTACCGGGCATGCCATGCTTTCGGCCATTGCGCAATCGGTCAAAAATAATCCGCTTATTACCGTTAAAGAATTTTGCAGCGCGATTGATTTGCTTACGCTATCGCACAGTTCCACCAATTTAATGGACCGCTACTATCCGCTTACCGTATTTGGGGCGTACGCGCTAGATAATAAAACCGGCGAGGTATTTGCCATTACCGCCAAAAAGACCATACTGGCTACAGGCGGAGTGGGGCAGCTTTATTTACATACCACAAACGCAGCGCATGCTTACGGGCATGGGATTGCCATGGCCTACCGGGTGGGAGCGCGTGTGATGAATATGGAATTTGTGCAGTTCCACCCGACGGTGTTTGCCAAGGGAAAAAATTTTTTACTTTCCGAGGCGTTACGTGGAGAAGGGGCTGTTTTGCGCAATAGTAAAGGTGAAGCTTTTATGGAAAAATACCATCCGCTTAAAGATTTAGCCCCGCGTGATATTGTTGCGCGCGCGATTGAACAAGAGCGGCTCAACACCTCGCACGAGTGTGTGTACTTGGATATTACCGCTAACCCGGCACAAGAAACCCGGGAACGTTTCCCGGCTATTTACAAAAAATGTTTGGAAGGCGGGTATGATATGACTAAAGTTCCCGTCCCTGTAGTACCTGCCGCGCACTATTTTTGCGGAGGAATTTATGCTACTGCGGCCGGGCGGACAAACATTTTACATTTAAACGCCATTGGCGAAACGGCTTGCACCGGCTACCATGGGGCAAACCGCTTGGCCAGTACCTCTTTATTAGAAGCGGTGGCGATGGGATATTTGTGTGCGCAAGAAGACGCTAAGGAAATTCAAACGCAGCATTTTCATATCCCTACCCCCAAAGATTGGGTGGTGCCGCATGAAACTCCGGATATTAACTTAATCAAGCAAGATTTAGCTACGCTACGCAACACGATGTGGAATTACGTGGGGCTTATGCGCAGCCGTAAACACTTGGAACGAGCCGAAAAGATTTTGCGACATTTACGTAACGAAATTGACGTATTTTACAAAGAAACGGCCTTGTGCCAGGAACTTATTGACCTACGTAACGGCGTGCGCAGCGCGCTGCTGATTACGTATGCGGCCCTTCAAAATAAGCGCAGCGTAGGGTGTCACTATTTGACGGATACCCAATAAACCGGATTCTTTCTTACAAAAAGGGCGGCTTTTTATAGCCGCCTTTTGT
>CACXHA010000093.1 GCA_902767385.1 uncultured Elusimicrobium sp. | reverse complement strand
GTTTTGGGAATCGCGCCTGGTACAAAATGCGCGCAATTTTCCTCCGTCCAAAAATTTTATGTTGGCACTTAACAAAATCATTGAAACAGACTCCAGCTTTAAATCCGGCGCCAGTTTAGACCCCAAAACCGCCCTAAAAGGTATTGTGCTTACGCTACTCAAATAGTTTATGTCTGCCGATATTATTTTAACGGACGAATTTAAAGACGCGCTCCAACTTTTGGAAAGTAAACCCTTTATAAAACCACTTATTTTTATAACGGGCCGCGCCGGTACAGGCAAAACCACTTTGCTTAAATATTTTGCGCAGCACACCGCCCAAAACGTAGTAGTTTTAGCGACCACCGGATTAGCCGCCATTAACGTGCATGGGCAAACGGTGCACTCGTTTTTCCGCTTAAAACCGGGCAATTTGCTAGATCGTTCTGCCTTGCGCAAACTTCCGCGCAAACTGGTAGAAAGTTTTGATACGCTTATTGTAGACGAAGCTTCTATGCTACGAGCGGACCTTTTAGATGCCATGGACCATATTTTGCGCATTTCCACCCGATGCGAGGAACCCTTTGGCGGCAAGCAACTTATTTTATTTGGCGATTTGTACCAACTCCCCCCCGTAGAAGAAAATGAACAAAGCGGCCTTTTTAATTATTTCAATGCGCGTTACAGTAGTCCGTATTTTTTTGAGGCCCACGTGCTTAAAGAACTGCCGCTCGAGGTATTTGAGTTAAAACGTATTTTCCGCCAAGGGGCCGACCGCGATTATGCCCACCTGCTTAATCTAATCCGCCAGGGCAACATCTCCCAACTTCAGTTAGACAGCGCCCTTAATCGGCACGTTTCCCAAGAAACACCCGCGGTGCTGGAAAATTCTATTTTACTGGCCACCACCAACCAAAGTGCCTCCTGGCGCAACCGCAGCCAACTTTCCAAACTACCCGGTACGGAATATATTTACCCAGCTACAGCCGACGAAACTTTTACCAAAACTCCGCCAGCTGACAAAGAACTACACCTTAAAAAAGGCGCTAAAATTATGATGTTGGTTAATGACGATAACTGGGTCAACGGCGATATAGGAACGGTACACGATTTAGGGCCGGACTTTATCCAAGTGGAGCTCAAAGGTGCTATTTACGACGTAAAACCTTATGTGTGGGAAGAAGTCCGCTATGAGTTTAACCCTCTTTCCCAAAAACTAATTCCACAAGTAAAAGGATTTTTTAAGCAATATCCCCTCAAATTGGCGTGGGCCATTACCGTGCATAAATCGCAGGGGCTTACATTTGATAACATTTATTTGGATATGGGCCGTGGTGCCTTTGCCACCGGGCAGACGTATGTGGCCTTAAGCCGTTGCCGCACATTGGCAGGGGTGCATTTAAAACGCCCGATTTTGACGAGCGACGTACAATGTGACACGCGCGTACAACAATTTTTTGAACACGTAAAAGGGACCCGGTAACCGGGTCCCCCTTTGTAGCTATTTTTACTTACTGTATGGCATAAGTGATTCGGTATAAATAGCTCTTACCGTATCTTCATCTGCCTTCGTCGGAGCAATAGATAAGAGGCCGCCCAACGACGGTGTATTAAACGCCAAGTCCACTAATTTATCCACGTCGGCAGCAGTAAAGCCCTCATCTTGCAGTTTGTGCGTGGCCCCCACACTAAAAAGCCACTTCTCTATCCCGTGCGCGGCGAGGTCCGCCTCGTCTACGTTCCCTTTTAAGCCGGGCACCATGGGCATCAGCACACTAGCCAACGTCTTGGGTTTGGCTTTGTAGATATTCTTAATGACTGCCGGCAACAGCATAGCCAACCCTAATCCGTGCGTAAGGTTTGGATTTACACCCGATAACGGGTGCTCTAACGCGTGCGTATAGTGCAAGAGCCCATTATCAAAGCTCAGCCCTGCAATTAAGGCCGCATAAGCCAAGAAATAGCGTGCCTCTAAATTTTTGGGCTCCCTCAAAGCCACGGGCAAGTATTTATAGACAAGCCACGTTACCGCTATCGCCAAATCTACCGCATAGGGCGAGGTCGTTTTGGTGGTGGCCGCCTCTACCACGTGGTTGACGGCGTCAATGGACACATAGCGTGTTTGCTCCTCGCTAAGCCCGGTCATAAGGGCCGGGTCGTCAATGGCGTAGAGCGGATAAATGCAGGGTAGCGCAATCGCCGGTTTATAGTTTTTTTCCTCAATAGAAACCACCGCAAACTGGTTCGCTTCCGAACCGGTCCCATGAGTAAGGTTAATGGCAATAATGGGCGCGGCCTCGTTGGGGATAAATTTAAACTCATAAATATCTTCGGCCGTTTTACCGGGATATTTCATAAGAATCGCCACGCTTTTGCCTGCGTCAATGGCAGACCCGCCGCCGATAGCAAGCATAGCTTGCGCCCCAAATTCCTGCGCCATTTTAGCCGCCTCGTTGACGTGGTGCGTATTGGGGTTGGGTGTTACTTTATCGTAATGCACGTAGGTAATGCCGTGCTTCTGGAAAGCCGTGGCCACATGACCCCACGCGCCTGTTTTTTTGTAAGCGCCTTTACCCGTTACAACAATTAGTTTGGTAAGCCCGCGGGCTTTTAAATCGGCGCAAATATCGTCAATTTTTTTAATAGCCCCCACGCCGAAAAACACCGTGGTACGCGCGCGGATTTCGTGCACGGCATGAATATCAATTTCTTGTTCCCACATCATAGTACCCTCCTTTTAGTTTGGTGTATTGTACTGTACGTTTTTTAGGTACCAAACGCAAGAGCCAAAAATTAATTAGAACGCAAAACACCCCGCCTGGTAGCGGGGTGTTTAAGAACTGCAAAAACTACTTACTTAGCAGCTTTGTTAGCGGCTTTAGCTAAGCGAGATTTCTTGCGGGCAGCCGTTTTCCAGTGGATTACTTTTTTCTTGGCGGCTTTATCAATGCAAGCGTTCGCTTTTTTCAAATCCTCTTTCAAGGTTTTGGCTTTGGTAGCGGCCGAGGCCTTTACCGTTTTGGTAGCTACGCGGACTTTTTTAATTAAGCCTTTGTTAGCGGAATTTCTTTTTTCAGCTTGGCGCTGAGCTTTGAGGGCGCTGGTGTGACGGCCCGTTTTTAATTTTGCCATGTTTTACTATACCTCTATCTAAAAATCGGTTATATATATTATACTTTATTGTAACCGCTTTGGGAAATTATTTTTAAGTGAAGGAAATGTTACAATACTTATATGGACTCCCGCATTGATATTTTACCAAATTCGCCCGGCGTATACATTATGCGCGCCAAAGAAGGCACAATTCTGTATGTGGGTAAAGCCAAAAAATTGGCGGACCGCGTAAAACAATATTTTCAAAAATCCAACCTTTATTCTCGCGGGTGGAAACTGCCCTCTTTACTGCCGCTGATTGCCAAGATAGACTACGTTACCTGCGCCAGTGAACGGGATGCCTTGGTCTTGGAAGAAAAACTCATCAAACAATACCAACCGTTTTTTAATTCCCTAGGCAAAGACGGCAAAACGTATCCGTACTTAAAACTCAGTTTAAGTGAAGATTTCCCCCGTCTGCAAATTGTGCGCAAAAGTGCCGCCGAAGCGGGCAAGCGCAGCAAAGATGCCTACTACGGGCCGTATCCCAAATCGTACATTATAAAAAGCTTAATTCATTTTTTGTTTAAAAGCCGATACGCCCCGCTGCGACCGTGTAAATGGAAATTTTCACGTCAAAAAAAATTAAAAGATATTAAAATCAACACTTGTATTTATTATCATACCGGTCAATGCCCAGCGCCTTGCGCAGGCAAAATTTCCTACGAAGCTTACCGCGCTAACGCGCAGCGTATGGCTGATTTTTTAGACGGAAACTTTGGCAATTTAACCGCTACGCTTACCGCCCTTATGCAAGAGCACTCCCAAAAATTAGAGTACGAACAAGCCGCCGTTTACCGCAACTTTTTGCACGCATTGGAACACATGAAAGAACGTGTCATCGTCGGTCGGTTCAAAGATGACTACATCACCACTGCCATGAAAAACACAGACAAACTAAAACGTTTGGCACAAGTAATCGGCCTTAAAAAATTGCCCGCGCACATTGAAGCGTTTGATAATTCTCATTTATTTGGGCGTGAAGCCGTGGGCTGTATGGTTTGCTACATTAATGGCGAGAAAAATCACGAGCATTACCGCCGGTTCAAAATCCGTTCTAAACTGCCTGCGCACGGCGGGAGCGATTTTGCCATGATGGAAGAAAGTGTTTACCGCCGCCTACGTCAAATCAAACGCAACCACACTCCTCTGCCCGATTTAATCTTGCTAGACGGCGGTAAAAGCCAAATCCACGCCGCACTTAATGCCTATGAGCGCGCGGACATGTATATCCCGTTTATTGCCCTGGCCGAAACGCACGAAGGCATTTATATCCCGGGTGCCAAAGAAAGTATTAAGTTGCCTATTGGTGACCCCGCCTTAAATTTGCTCATGGAAATACGCGACGAAGTACACCGCTATGCCATTACCTACCACCGCAAACTGCGCGACAAAGCCGAGCTGCACGGGCACGAAAAGCAAGAAGGTTTAATTGACGGCAAAGATCCCGCCGGACGCAATTAAAAACCCCTCTACCGAGGGGTTTTTATTACAACCAAACCTAATTTTGTGCTACGTGTTTGTATTTAAACAACCACGCAAAAAATATCGCTACCACCAGTGAGAATCCGGCAAATACAAACCAACTATCACTCCATCCGCTCATAATCAGTTGCGATAAATCCGCCGGATATACACCGTTGACCATTTTAGACGGGTCCAAATGCACATTGACCAAACTGTTGATTACTTTTTGGGCTGCCAGCGAACCGATGGCCGCACCAAAGCCGTTAGTCATCAGCATAAATACACCCTGCGCCGAAGAACGGATAGACGGGTCAGTTTCCTGGTCCACATACAAGGAACCGGAAATGTTAAAGAAATCAAATGCCACCCCATAAATAATCATAGACGCAATCAGCATCAAAATACCCAACGCTGTGGACGGATTGCCTACGCCTAAAAGCCCAAAGCGCAGCACCCAGGCCAGCATACTAATGAGCATTACTTTTTTAATTCCGTAGCGTTTTAAGAAGAACGGAATTAAAAGGATACACAGCGTTTCGGAAATTTGCGACAAAGAAATAAGCGCAGTCGCGTTGTTGGCTCCCCACGAGCCGGTATATCCCGCTAGCGAGTTAAACCCTGTAATAAACGGTCCGGCAAACCCGTTGGTTACTTGCAAAGACATACCTAAAAGCATGGAGAAGATAAAGAAAATCGCCATTTTCTTTTCTTTAAATAGCGCAAACGCTTTTAGGCCCAAGGCTTCGCCCAACGTGCGTGCTTTTTCGGCACTGGTGGGGCAGTTGGGCAGCGTAAAGCAGTAAAGCCCTAAAATAATGCCGAGAAAGGCCGAAAAATACCATTGCGTGTAAGAGCCGGCAAAATGAGCAAAGTTCGTCGTCCACATGGCGATAATAAACCCAACCGTACCAAATACACGAATCGGCGGAAAGCATTTAACGGTATCCAAATTTTGTTGGCGAAGTGCCGTATAAGCAACCGAGTTGGAAAGCGCCAACGTAGGCATATAAAAAGCCACGCTGAGCGTGTAGCAGGTAAATAACGCACTAAAATTGATATTTGCTTGCGCCCCACACCACGCAGCCCCCGCCATAAATACAGCGGCCAATAAGTGGCACAAGCCAAGCATCTTTTGCGCCGGCACCCAGCGGTCCGCTACGATCCCGATTACTGCTGGCATAAATAAAGAGACAAAACCTTGCGTGGCATAAAACCAACCGATTTTGTCAGCAAATCCTGCCCCCGCCAAAAAGATGCCCATAGACGTCAAATAAGCACCCCATACGGCAAACTGCAGGAAGTTCATTACGGTTAAACGAATTTTGATGTTCATAAGTAAGTATGCGGGTTTCCCCGCCAGCACGATACGTACTTCCTCCTTGAGAAACAGGGGGTACAGAGCCCACCTTAATCTTATTGTACAAAAAAAGTATAATAAGGGAAAATAACCTATTTAAAGGAGCAAACCCATGGCCGATTATAGCTTTGATGTAGTATCTAAAGTAGATTTAAACGTGATTAGCGAGGCCGTTTCTGCCGCTAACAAAGAAATCACCAACCGTTATGATTTTAAGGGGACAAACTCCTCTATTGAGCTCAACCAAAAAGACAATGAACTTAAATTAGCCAGCGCGGACGAATACAAGGTAAACACCTTACGCGATATTATTTTTACCCGTATGGCCAAACGCGGCATTGCGCTAAAGAATTTGCTCCCGCAAAAAATTGAAGCCGCTTTAGGCGGAAACGCCAAACAAACCGTCAAAATCCAGCAAGGGATCCCGGCCGATAAAGCCAAAGAAATCACCAAAACAATTAAAGATGCCAAGCTTAAAGTTTCGGCCTCTATTCAAGGGGATCAACTGCGTGTATCTTCCAAATCCAAAGACGAACTGCAAGCGGTCATTGCTCTTTTAAAAGGCAAAGATTTTGGTGTAGAACTACAATTTACTAATTACAGATAGTTTCTCAAGTTGTTTATTTGAAATTATATGATTGTTCTAGCTGTGTTAATTACCCTGGGAATGTGGTTCTGTTTGGCCCGCTTGGGTGCCTATTTTGTATTTAAACCCAAACGCAAGCGCTGGCCCCTGCACCTACCGTTTCAAAACGTACAAGCCGGGCCGCTAAACGGGGTTTACTTGCACGCCCAACCCGAAAAACCCACCCTTTTATTCTTCCATGGGCGAGGTGGAAACCTTTCGCACTTTGAAAATTTTGCCCAAGCATATGCTCCGCTCGGTTACGGGATTATAATGTTTGATTATAGCGGGTTTGGTCTTTCGCACGGGAAACCCAGCCAGAAAAATTTACAACAAGATGCGCTTACCATCGTTAATTATGCACTAAAGGAGCTCAAAATATCCCCTCGGCAACTGGTGCTTTACGGGCACTCGCTAGGTAATGCACCGGCCTTATTTGCCGCCCAGCATTTTTGCCATTTTCCGCTGCGCGCGCTCATTTTACAAAGCCCATTTTTAAGTACGCCCGATATGGCCGCCAGTTGGGCGTTGCACGCTTACCAACCCAACCGTTGGTTGTACCGCATATTGCGCGCGGCCGTGACCCCTTTTTTGTGGTTCAACCGGTTTGATAATACACGTTTAACTCAAAAACTTACGCTGCCCGTTTTACTGTGCACTAGCAAGGCAGACCTCATTTTGCCTTGGCAACAAAGCGCCAAACTAGCCGATGAAATTTCACATCTGCAGCGCTTTTTATCAACTACCGGCGGCCATGACGAATTTAATTGGGCCGTCCAAGCGGTGGACGATTTTTTAAAAGTGCGCTAGCTTACCCGGGGTAAAGTTTGATATAATGGGAAAAGCTGTCTGCGCCTGCCACTCGGCAATGGCAGAAAGGGAGAGGTGTGTGAGTGGTTGAAACAGCAGGTCTCGAAAACCT
>CACXHA010000092.1 GCA_902767385.1 uncultured Elusimicrobium sp. | reverse complement strand
TATAAGTCTTTACGGCGAATCATAAGCACCTCTCAAAACGAGTATATTTATATTGTAGCATTATCCTTGCCGGGGGTCCAAGATATCTCTAAATGCATCACCCAACAAGTTCCAACCTAATACAAATAAAAAAATCGCTCCCCCGGGGGCTACCACCGTATACCAATACGCTAGCGGATGGCCGGGCGTGCCCAGTACCCAGTTGCGCGCCATGGCAATTAGCTGCCCCCAATCGGCCGTACCCGGTTGCGCCCCCAACCCCAAAAACGAGAGGGAGGCGGCCGTAAGCACCACGTACCCGATATCCAAACTAGCCACTACTACCGACGGATAAATGGCATTGGGCACAATATGCCGCGTAAAAATCCGCAGGCCGCCGGCCCCCAACGTACGAGCCGCGATTACATAACCCTGTTGCTTAATAGACAAAATATCCCCACGCACCAAGCGCGCGTAACTGGGCCATGCCACTGCGGTTAAGGCAATCATCATATTTTTAAGGTCCGGCCCCAGCATAGCGGCAATTACCATGGCCAGCACCAGAGAAGGAACGGCAAAGACAACGTCCGTTAGACGCATTAAAGCTTCATCCACTTTACCGCCAAAATACGCAGCAATCCCGCCAATCAAAAGACCGATTAAAAACGCCAGTAATGTTACCGTAATTCCAATTTTAAACGCCAAGCGCGTTCCCCATACTACTCCATAGTAAAGGTCATACTGTTGCTCGGTCGTTCCAAACCAATGCTGGGCCGAAGGGATTTGCGGCTCAATTTGGTATCCGGCCTGGGGGAGTTGATATGGATTATTTGGATTTTCCACCGGCGCTAATACCGGGGCCAAAAGCGCCGTAAGCGCAAACAGCGCCACCAAAATCAGGCCGCATAGCGAAGTTTTATTTTTATAAATTCGTTTTAAAAGCCGCATATTACTCCAAGCGAATCCGCGGATCTACCGCCGTATATAAAAGGTCGCACAGTAAATTCCCAAACACAAATAGTACCGCCACTAAGAGCGAAAATCCCAAAATCCCGGCAATATCTAACTGTTGAGCCGCCAGCACGCCAAAACGCCCAATACCCGGGTAATCAAAAATGGTTTCCACAATGACCGTACCGCCTAATAAGCGAACAAATTGAATCCCCGCTAAGGTAATCACAGGAATAATGGCATTTTTGCCGGCGTGTTTATAGATAACTTGATATTCCGGGAGTCCCTTAGCACGTGCGGTACGCACATAATCTTTGCCTAACTCTTCAAGCATAGAAGAGCGCATCACCCGCACCATCAACGCAAAGGACCCGATACACAACGTAAGCGCCGGAAGAATCAAATGAGAAAACACGTCCCCAAATACACGCCATTGGCCGTTGAGTAAACTGTCAATGAGCAAAAATCCGGTGTAAGTTTTAAACTCCCCCCCATGAATAATAATATCGGTTTGAATCGAATATCCACCCGGGGCAAACCAATGCAACTGTCCGTAAAACACCATTAAGAGAATAAGCCCCAGTACAAAAATCGGAAGAGAAAACCCACCTACCGATATAAACCGCGCCAAATTATCTTGCCACTTATCTTTATGCACAGCAGAGGCGGCCCCAAACCATACGCCAAAAAAGACCACCAAAATCATGGTGACAAACGCCAGTTGAATGGTGGCTGGTAAGTATTTTTTAAGAGCCTGCGCCACTGGCATATTAGCACTAGGGCTATAGCCCAAATCACCGTGTGCCACGTTTTTTAACCAACGGCCATATTGCTTAAATACGTTATCGCGCAAACCATACTCCCGGATTACTTCTTCCAAAGCGCCCATTTGGCGCGGATCTTTGACGTAAAGGGAGGCGCGCATTTCCGGGCTTAAACGTTGTGTCAAAAAGAACAGTAAAAAAGTAACCCCCAATACTACTAGCGGCAGCAGACATAAACGACGTAAAATAAAACGCATCATAACGCCTCTTCCACACTAGGCACAGCGGATAAGAGTTTTTGGGTATAGCTATGTTGCGGATGCTCAAAAATTTGTTCCGCTGGGCCTTGTTCTACAATCTTACCTTGTTGCATAACCGCAATTTCATCACACAAAAAGCGGGCCACGGCAAAATCGTGCGTAACAAACAGTACTGACAAGTTGCGCTGCTGTTGAATTGTCTTAAGCAAATTTAAAATTTGCGCCTGTACAGATACGTCTAACGCAGATACAGGCTCATCCGCAATCAAAATTTGAGGTTTAAGGGCAAGCGCGCGGGCAATAGCTATGCGTTGACGCTGTCCGCCGGAAAATTCATGGGGATAACGGTCTAAAATTACCGGGTCTAACTGTACGGCAGCTAAAAGTTCGTGCAAATACTTTTTACGCTCCGACTTATTGGGATATAACCCATGAATCTGTAAAGGTTCACTTAATAGCTGGTATACAGAAAAACGCGGGTCTAAACTGGCATAGGGGTCCTGGTAAATGACTTGCATTTTCCGCCGAAGTTCCTTCCAAGAACTCCCCGAAAGACCTGCTATATTTTCCCCAAAAATTTCTACCTTCCCCGACGTAATGGACTCAATCCCTAAGAGTACTTTGCAAAGGGTGCTTTTGCCACAACCCGATTCCCCCACCAAACCCAACACTTTACCGGATTGCAGCGTTAAATCTATACCCGTTAATACCGGTTTTTCTACTTTGACCCCTAAAAACGGGCGGCGTACATAAGTTTTACACAAATTTTTAACTTGAATAGCAGGCATTATTTCCCCTCCTGCAAAAAGCACCGCGTACGACGAGACCCGTTCTCATAAAGGGGCGGGCAACTTTCAAAACATTTTTTAAGCGCTTGTGGGCAACGCGGCGCAAATGGACACCCCGGCAATACCTCCCCGGGACGCGGCGGATTACCGGCAATAGCGGGTAATTTTTCTACCTTTTGGCGCACGCTGGCCAAAGAACTTAACAACCCCTGCGTATATGGATGTAGCGGATTTTTAAATAAATCTGCCGCCGGGGCTTGCTCCATACATTGCCCCGCATAAAGGACTAACACTTCATCCGCCACTTGGGCGGCTACGGCCAAATTGTGCGTAATAAAAATGACCGACATCCCGTTTTTACGTTGCAAGTCTTTAATAAGTTTTAAAATCTGGGCTTGGACGGTAACATCTAAAGCGGTCGTTGGCTCGTCGGCGATTAAAAGTTCGGGGTGCAACGCAAGTGCCATAGCAATCATCACACGTTGGCACATACCACCTGAAAATTGAAACGGATATTCATCCAAGCGTTTTTCGGCCTCTTGGATGCCTACTTGCGTTAAGAGTTCCACCGCACGCAAGCGCGCTGTTTGTTTAGAAATTTTTTGATGAGCGCACAAAGTTTCACACAATTGCTCTCCAATGGTAAGCACCGGGTTTAAGCTGGCCCCCGGGTCTTGAAAAATCATCGCAATTTTACGCCCCCGGATTTGACGCAATGCTTTCGGCTTTAGCGCTAGCAAGTTTTTACCTTGGTATAAGATTTTACCGCTTTCCACCCGAGCCGCCGGCGGCAGTAAATTTAGAATAGAAAGTGCTTGCACCGTTTTGCCACTTCCAGACTCGCCAACCACCGCCACCACTTTCCCTTTAGGTACTGTATACGACAAACCGCGCACGGCGGGTACTACCCCTAAATCTGTGCGGAAATTGACACGTAAACTCTCTACTTGCAAAACAGGCACTTGCATAGTTACATTATAGCAATTTAACCGCCGCACACAGACAGAAAACCGGGCTACTTCTATAAGCAGCCCGGTTATAATTAAACGTATATTTCGCTAATCGTCGTAATACCCCCAACCTTCATCACCTAGGTAACCATTGCCGTCATCATCCCCATGGTGGACTACAACGTCAATGCCAAACCAACCCGTTTCTTCGTCATAACCCATACCGAGACCAAAAAAACTTGGATCGCTACTGTCATCTGTGTCATTATATACCCCTGGGCCCATATAATCATCGTCCAATTCCGGGTCGTCCGGGTCATTATCCGGCCAGTCATCCGCTTCGGGGTCATCATCCCAGCCGTCACCATAGTAGCTATCGTCATCTACATATCCGTTACCTTTCGTTTTTATACAACTCCCGTAGTAAAACTTAACATCTCC
>CACXHA010000091.1 GCA_902767385.1 uncultured Elusimicrobium sp. | reverse complement strand
GTCTGCCAACTCGTGTAGTGGAGCTACATTTAAAACAGGAGCTTATTGCTGGGCATTTGTAGTAGATTCTTGCAAAAATAATACTTATGAAGGAACTGCATGTTGTTATGCAGAGAAAGCTAATCTTTGTCCAGCCGGCTCTCCCAAATGTAACTCGTCTAGGGTTTGGGACAATACTTATTGGTAGGTGCAACGAATTTGCCGGATGCTTCTCCGGCTTACCTAATATCCCCCCGAGGAATTAAACCCCTCGGGGGCTTTTTATAAAGGATTATTCCCGAACTTGTTTCAGAGGATGGTTGTTATAACAACAAGATCCTGAGCAAAGACGACTCAGGATGACGACAAAAGGCGTATAAGGAGGAGATCCCCGACAGAGGCACTCGGGGATGCTCGTTCGTAGAAAGAGTGGGTAAAACGCGTGTGGCAGACAGTTAGAAGGGTTTTTATCCCTACGCTAGTAGGCAAGGGATTGCCCTGTCTGTGAAAAACCCCCGGCTATGCCGGGGGATGGTTATTGTGAGCAGTAGTTATAAAAGTTCCCGGGCGTAAACCCAGGAACTTTCGCATTACAACAGATTTTTTATTTACCCAGTAAGGCGAGCAAAACACCGGCCGCTACCGCGCTGCCGATTACACCGGCCACGTTGGGACCCATGGCGTGCATTAAGAGATAGTTTTGTTTGTCATATTCCAACCCCACTTTGTTGGATACGCGGGCGGCCATCGGTACGGCAGATACGCCGGCAGAGCCGATAAGCGGGTTGATTTTTTCTTTGGATACGACGTTCATCAGTTTGGCCAGTAATACGCCTGAAGCCGTAGCTACGGAGAAGGCGATAATTCCTAAGGCCAAAATACCGAGCGTTTCGGTCGTCAAAAAGTGGTCGTACTGAAGTTTAGACCCTACCGACAGACCGAGCAAAATGGTTACAATATTGCAAAACTCGTTTTGCAAAGTTTTGCTTAACCGTTCCGCCACGCCGGATTCTTTGACGAGGTTACCAAACGTCAAGCAGCCGATAAGCGGAGCCGCAGAGGGCAACAGCAAGGCACATAAAATGAGAATCACAAGCGGGAATAAGATTTTTTCACGCTTGGATACCGGGCGCAACTGCGTCATGCGGATTTTGCGTTCTTCGGGAGTAGTTAATAACTTCATAATAGGCGGTTGGATAATCGGTACCAGGGCCATGTACGAATAAGCCGCTACCGCAATAGCACCCAAGAGTTGCGGTGCTAAACGCGAAGTTAAGTAAATAGAGGTTGGTCCGTCCGCCCCGCCGATAATGCCGATAGACGCGGCCTCTTTAAGCCCAAAGGCAAACGGGTGGGAATCCCCAAACGTTACATAGGAAAGGCCGATTGCACCAATAAGTGTAGCAAAAATACCAAACTGCGCGGCCCCGCCTAACAAGGCCATTTTGGGGTTAGCAATTAACGGGCCAAAGTCCGTCATGGCACCAACCGCCATAAAGATGAACAACGGGAAGAGCCCGGTGTTAATCCCGGCATTAAATACAATCCCCAAAAAACCGTTGGGGCCGGCAATCATTTCTGCGGGCGGCATGGGAATATTGGCTAAAATACCGCCAAAGGCAATCGGGACTAAGAGCAAAGGTTCAAATTGCTTTTTAATCCCCAGCCACAACAAGAAACAACATACGGCAATCATTACCGCTTGCTGCCACACCATGGTGTAGAGCCCGGTGGTCTGCCAGATTTTAATGAAGGCTTCTGTAAAGTCCATGGGTCCCCCTATTTAATTTCCGCCAAGGTATGACCGGTTTGTACCTGGTCGCCTTGTTTAACGTTAAAATGGATGACGCCGGCCGCCGGAGCAGAAACCGGGGTTTCCATTTTCATCGCTTCTAAGACCACAATTTCTTGGCCTTCGCTCACGCGGTCGCCGTCTTTTACGCTAAAGCGCAAAACAGCACCCGGTACCGGGGCTTTGACCGTAGCACCGTTGCCGTTGGCAGTGGTAGCGGCGGGGGCTTTGGCATCGGAAGCCGCAGTGGAAATATCGTAGCGTTTGCCGTTAACGGTGGCGGCGTTGTCGCCGTCAAAGATGACTTCATAGGCTTTTCCGTTGACGGTTACTTTTACGGCGCCGCCTTCGGTAGCAGCGGGCTTTTTGACATCAGCCGCCCAGCGGATACCGTTGACTTTAGCTTCGCCTTTTAAGAACAAAATACCTTTATCGGCACAGGTAGCTACGATGAATTTATTTTCATCTGTAATAGGCAAGTTGTTTTCTTTGAGTTTTTGTTCCGCTACTTTAAGGCCCTTTTTGGGGTCTGCGTTATTGATTTCCAAAACGGTTTTCTTCGTCGGTTCTAATCCCAGTTGTTCGCTGGCAATCTTAACCACTTTCGGGTCTGGCTCTACCGGGGTTTTACCGAAATATCCCAGCACCATTTTGCCGTAGCCGGGGGTAATTTTCTTCCACGCGCCGGCCATTACGTTAGAGTAAGCTTGTTGAAAATAGAATTGCGAAACGGGCGTTACAGACGTACCAAAACCGCCCAATTTTACACATTCACCCATAGCTTTTACTACTTCGGGGAATTTGTCAAAGGTGCCGTTGTCGCGCATCATTTGCGTGTTGGCAGTTAACGCACCACCGGGCAAAGGCGAGAACGGAATAATCGGGTTGACCGAAGTGGCCTCGGGCGGTAAGAAGTATTTGGCCATGCAATCTTTAAAGACGTTTTCGGCTTCTTGGATTTTGTGCGGGTCAATATCTAGCGTATATTCGCTGCCGCGCAAGGCATGCCACATGGTTAAAATATCGGGTTGGCACGTACCGCCGGAAACAGGCTGCATGGAAAGGTCCAAGCTGTCGGCTCCGTTTTCAATAGCCGCTAAACAGCAGGCAATAGAGTTGCCGGCCGTTTCGTGCGTGTGGAATACGATTTTGGTGCCTTTGGGGAGCAACTTGCGCGCCATGGCCATGGTTTTACCGACGGTCGTTGGCGTGGACGTGCCGGAGGCATCTTTAAAACATACGGAATCAAACGGAACGCCGGAATCTAAAATTTGGCGTAAGATTTTTTCATAAAAAACTTCGGTATGAATTTTGCCGGTGTTATCCCAACCCGGGGCCAAGGACATCATGGTCACACATACTTCGTGTTTAAGGCCGGCATTGTGGATACATTGGCCCGAATAAATGAGGTTATTTACGTCGTTAAGCGCATCAAAATTGCGGATGGTGGTGGTGCCATGTTTTTTAAACAGTTCAGCATGGGCTTTGATAACATCGGAAGGTTGGCTGTCTAAACCTACTACGTTTACCCCGCGGGCGAGGGTTTGCAAGTTGGCATCGGCTCCGGCAGTTTTGCGGAAGGTGTCCATCATAGCAAAAGCATCTTCGTTGCAGTAGAAATAGAGCGCTTGGAAGCGGGCGCCGCCGCCAAATTCCATGTGGTTAATGCCGGCGTGTTTGGCTGCCTCTACGGCGGGCATGAAGTCTTTGGTAAGTACACGCGCCCCGTAGACGGATTGGAACCCGTCTCGAAATGCAGTTAGCATAAAGTTAATTTTTTTCATAAAGTCTCCTATTTACCTTGAAATTTTTTAGCGGCAGCAATCGCAACGGCGATTAATGCATGGTCACTAGCGGCAGGTACAGTTTGCGGAAAATATTTTTCCAATGCCTGTACGGCCACGCCTAATCCCTTCATGAGTAACACGAGGATGATTAGGAATACGAACACAACGGACATCCCAATTAACGTAATGTTAACCGCTTGCCCGATTAAACTTTCACTCATACTAGTAGGTCTCCTATTAAAATCTCCTGCGGGCCGTTTTTGGTTTGCAATAAAAGCGTGCCGCTTGGGGATAAATCGTGTGCGATACCCGTTAAAGCCGAGGTACCGTTTTTAACAACAATTTGCTTGCCCAAAAAGGGAAAGCGTTCTTGGTAAGCCGAACGAATTACACTAAAACCTTCCTGCGTAACAGCCGGATAACTTTGGAAAAATAAGTCTAGGATATCTTGTAAAAAATCTTCTTTGGCAACGTTAACGCCTAACTCGCGCAAGGAAACAGCGGGTTGCCCCACGTGGGACAAATCAGCTTGTTCTACATTAACGCCCGCACCGATTACAAGCCCGGCTATTTGACCGTTTTGGGTAACCACTTCACTTAAAATTCCGCAGAGTTTTTTGCCGGACACTTGCACGTCGTTGGGCCATTTTAAATTAGGTTGGATTGCGTATTTCTCAGCAGCCTGGCATATGCAAAGGGCTAAGAGTTGGGTAAAATTGGCCAAAAAATCGGTTTTTTGGAGTTTGAGTAAAATGGAAAAATACAATCCGCCCGGTTCGCTAATCCACTTGCGGTCAAAGCGGCCTCGTCCGGCCGTTTGGCTAGTTGCAGTTACGACGGTCTTATCGTCTAATTCTCTAAAGTGGTCTTTGAGGTACGTCTGTGTAGAGTCTAACGTCTCAAAATACAAAATATTACTCATAAAAAACCTATCCTTTACATTATATAAAATTTAAAGGATATACGGGACGGTTACTTGTGGGTAGCGGCAAATAAAATAGCTTGGAGCATACTGCGTGGGTCGGCTTTATTTTGGTCGGCTATATCAAACGCGGTGCCATGCGCGGGAGAAACCCGTAAAAACGGGAGCCCGGCGGTAATGTGTACCGCAGGTTCTTGGGCGGCTAGTTTAAGGCCCAGGAGAGCTTGATCGTGATAGAGGCATAAAACACCGTCGTACTGGCCGCGCAGGTGCGCAAGCCAAGCGGCATCTGTTGGTGTTGGGCCGTTCACGCGGTAACCTTGTTTTTGTAAAGCTCGCACAATGGGAGCCAATACTTTATTTTCTTCGGTACCAAATTGTCCGTTATCGCTGGCGTGCGGGTTAAGCGCGCACAAAACGACGCGAGGGTTTTTGATTCCCATTTTTTGCAAAGCTTGTATAAAATGTAAGGCGGATTTTTGTACGCGTGCTTTCGTTAATAGATGCGGCAAGTCCGCCACTGCAAAATGTTCCGTTACCAGCGCGCAGCGTATGTTCCCGGCGCAAAACATCATAAGACCTTCTGCCCCGGTACGGGCGCGTAAGAGTTCGGTATGCCCTGTAAAGGGTATGCCTGCCAAGGCCCAGCTTTGTTTGGAAATCGGTGCGGTTACCAACGGACAACCTATTTTTAATGCCAGTTTAATACCTGTTTCTACTGCTTGGAAACTAACACGGCCTCCTAAAGCGGTTGGGCGCGCAGCGCCGGACAAATGTTGGGGCATATCTATTGGGATAAGGGCAGCCAGGTTGTCTGTAAACCCGGCCTTTTGTAGTGATAAAGGCTCGCCAATGACAACCGGGGTACAAGCGCATTGTACACGCTTATCGTGCAACGCTTTTACTAAAATTTCGGGCCCAATTCCCAAGGGATCCCCGGCAGTCATTAAAACAGTAGGTTTAGACATATAAAAAAATCCCCCGCTCAAACGGGGGACAGATAAAGTTTATTTTTTAACTTCGTCTTTTTTGTTTTCTTCTTTCTTGGCTTGCTCGGCGGCAATTACTTTGTCTACTTCAAATTCTTTGGTAATTTTGATGTCTGCCTTTTCGGCCAAACCCGACAAGTATTTAGCTTGTGCTTCTAAAATACGGGTTTGGGCAATATATTGGCCTAAATCGTTTTTAATGTCGTCAAATTCAATGACCCGTTCGGCACGTTTTTCTTTGACTTTAATAATGTGGTACCCCAGGTCCGTCTTAATGGGGTCGCTCACTTTGCCTACGGCTAAGGTGAAGGCTTTGGCATCAATTTCTTTAGGAGCCATCCCTTTAACTAAAATCATATCTCCGCCGGTTGCCAGGGCTTGTTGGTCTTCGGTATAGTTTTTAACAGCGGTAGAAAAGTCCATACCGTTATCTAACTCTTTTTTAATTTTTTTGGCCAGTTCTTCTTTGGCTTTTTTATCTGTGGCAGACATATCTTGCGGGGTAGCCAAGAAAATATGCCCAATGCGTACTTGCTCTGAAGAGAGCTGTTTTAATTTGGCGGCAATGGCTTGAACTTCCAGCAAGTGTTGCGGGTCTTGCTTTTCCATTTCTTTAATTTTTTTGGTATTGTTCTTTAAGACGGCTTGTACTTCATCAAAAAGAGCTCTGGCATCTGCTTCTTCTACCGGTTTAACGGTTTTTTTGAGCTCTTGTTCTAAAAGTTTGCGGGAAGCAATTTCTTTAGAGAGCTTGGCTTTGTAAGTTTTAAGCGTCATACCCTGTTTTTTAAGAGCTTCGTTAAAGCGTTTTTCGGCTCCTTTGGGGTCGGGTTGGCCGGTTTTTTCGTCAACGGCAAAGCGGGTTTTAATTTCATTAAGTCCTTCGTCTAGTTCTGAATCTTTAACCGTTATTTTAGCTTCTTGGGCAGCTTGGTAGACCAGTTCTTTGGAAATTAAATCTTTTAACACTTCTTTGCCCAATAAATCTTTTGCATATGGACGGGCTAAAAACTGCGGGGCGGTGGCCTCGTATTGTTCCACTACGCTCTGCAGGTACGAATCGTACTCCGAAGCGAGAACGGGCTTTCCGTTTACGGTCGCTACGGAAGATTCCATCACTTTGGCCTGTACACCCAGCCCTAAACATAGCGCAAACAAAGCTATGATGAATTTATTCGTTTTTATCATAAATAATAACCTCGTATTTGGTTTTAAGCGTATCCAACAATTGGTCTAATTTTTGGTTAACCAATATTTGCCGGATACGCGGCTCAGCCTCTTTAAAGGAGAGCTGTTTTTCACTTGTTTTCATTATTATATGAAATCCTTGCGAAGTTTTAAAGAACCCTTCTACTCTGCCAATAGCGGAATTGGCGGCAATAATTTCTAAACTTTCCAAATATTCTCCGGGCATAAAGGTAAGAGTTCGTAAACTTTCGGGGGCTACTGAGTATTGGTGGGCAAATCCTTTCCAACGGCTAGGGGATCCTTTTAACGCGCGCAAAATTTGGTCTGCTGTCTGGGCATTATCCACAATAATTTGTTTAATGGTCATCTCATACGGATATTTTTTGTAATACTCCTTAATTTCTTTTTCCGTAGGTTCTAACGTGTTTATTTTGTTGTCATACCACAGGCGTACTAGCATTTGTTGGGTGTAGGCTTCATAAATGCGGTCCAGTTCGGTGCGTTTTTGTTCCAAAAGAGATACATAATCTTTTTGTTGATCCAATCCTTGGGCCTTAGCATCTGCCAAGATGAGTTTTTCCCGCGTGAGGATTTGTAAAAAATTTTGTTTGCCTAGCGGAGTTTGGGCAAATTGGCGGTCCTTTTCGCTTAGTAAATTGAGCCCATCTTGTATATCCGTTTCGGTAATAGTTACACTGCCAACGCGTGCTTGTGCCTGTTCATTAGATGCCGAAACAGGGGCGCTTTCTTTTTGGCAGGCAACTAGTCCTAACGAGCATACTAAAAGTAACGCAGTATATCTCATACCTATACTATATCATTTTTGAGGGGTGAAAAGTTGACTCAGGAAGGCAAGGGTTTGTTGGGTCCACGCGAGCGGATTTGTATTTTCAGCGCAAGTCAGGCGCAGCCCATATTCGTTTTTTGACTGGAGGAATTGGACTCCTTCCGGCCCGTACTTAAAGAGCAATTTTTCTGGTAAATCCGGGGGAAGGGGGGCGTGTTTGGTAAAAGAAAGTTCTAACCCCGGGTGGATCCAGTCCAATTGATAAATACCCAAAGAACCGGCCTGGTTAGCCAGCGCAATTACTTTAACTAAGTTTTCAATTTCCGGCGGGACAGGGCCGCATTGGTCGGCCAGACGCGCCAAAATGGTTTGGGTTTGGGCCGCATCGGCACTCATCAGTTCTTTATAAGTTTTGAGGCGTTCGGCTTCATCGGGCACGTAATCAGGCGGAATAAACGCGGGTAACGGTAGATTCACCTTGGCTTGTAGTTTGCGATTAGAAGGTTGGCCTTTTAATTTACGTACTTCGGCGGCTACCAAATCACAATAGAGGGTAAGACCTACTTCATTGACGTAGCCATGTTGTTTAACGCCTAACAATTCCCCGGCCCCGCGGATTTCCATATCGCGTAGTGCTAGGCGAAAACCGCTGCCCAGTTCCCCAAATTCCATCAGTGCCGACAGCCGTTCTTTGGCTTGGGCGGTGGGGTCCTTTTGGGGCGTTCGTTTTAAGTATATGGCGGCCAAATCGGCGTATGAATTATCTTCTTGCGGGGATTTATTAAATAACCAGTCCGGGTGGAACAAATAGCAGTAAGCTTTTTGATCCCCGCGTCCGATACGTCCGCGTAGTTGATAGAGTTGCGCCAGGCCAAAGTTTTGTGCGTCCTCTACAATTAAGGTGTTGGCATTGGTAATATCTATGCCCGATTCAATAATGGTGGAAGCGAGCAAAACATCATATTTGCCTTGGTTAAAATCCCAAAGGGTTTGTTCCAGTTCTTTTTCGTTCATTTGCCCATGGGCCATGCAAATACGTGCCTGCGGAACAAGTTTACGCAAAAAAGCCAAGCGTTCTTGCATGTCGCGTACGGTATTATATACGTAATAAACTTGCCCGTTGCGGGCCAGTTCCTGGTTGATGGCCGCGGCAGCCAGTTCGTCGTTCCATGCGGTAACAACGGTTTTAATGGGGGTCCGGCCGCGCGGGGGGGTATCAATTAAAGAAATATCACGTAAAGATGAGAGAGATTGGTTCAGTGTGCGCGGGATTGGGGTGGCACTAAGCATTAAACAGTGGACCCCAATGCTCAGCGCGCGGATTTTTTCTTTTTGTTTAACGCCAAAGCGGTGTTCCTCGTCAATAATCACAAGCCCCAGTTCTTTAAAACCGATGTCTTTGCTAAGTAGGCGGTGTGTACCGATAATAATGTCACACAGCCCGCTTTTAAGTTCGGCCAGCACTTCTTTTTGTTGGGCCTTGGTTTGAAAGCGGCACAGCATACGCACATTGAGCGGGAAACCGGCCATGCGCTTGGTGAACGTTTTATAGTGTTGATCTGCCAAAATAGTGGTGGGTACTAACACCATAACCTGTTTGCCCGATAGGGCCACCTTTAAGGCGGCCCGCATGGCAACTTCGGTTTTGCCAAAACCTACATCCCCCACGAGCACGCGGTCCATGGGTTTAGGTAAATCTAAATCGTTTAGGGTGTCTTTAATGGCTTGTTCTTGCCCGGGTGTGAGCATATAAGGGAACGAATCGGCAAACTCTTGCTCCAGGCGCAAGTCGCCCGCAATGACGGGTGCCCCGGCGGCTTGGCGTTTGGCTTCCAGTTTTAAAATTTCCTGGGCGGCTTTTTGGGCTTGTTCGGCAACCCGTTTTTTAACTTCCTTCCAACTGCTGCCTCCCAGTACAGCTAAAGTAGGGCGTTTGCCTCCGGCGGAAATATATTTTTGCACTTTTTTAAAATCATACATAGGCACGTAAAGTTTACTGCCGCGACGATATTCAATACGCAAGCAATCAGTCGGGTTTTCGGCTTCGTTCATTACTTCCAGGCCCAGGTAACGGCCGATACCATAGTCCCGGTGAACAACGTAATCCCCGGCTTGCAACTCTTTAAAGCGCACGCGTTTGGCGTTTTCTACGTCAAAATGCTTGAGCACGCGTGCAGTGCGAAAACGGCGGTTTAAAATTTCGTTGGACGAAATGTAGGCCACACGGTTTTGTTCATCAATAAACCCTTGCGTGAGGGGGGAAATGATAAATTCAGCTTGTTTGAAAACGGGGTTATCTTCCAACAGTTCGGTTAAGCGGTTTAGTTCTCCGCGGTTTAAACAAGTAATAAAAATGTGCAAATGTTGCGCGGTAAGCCGTTTGACTTCTTGTGCCAATAGAGCAGTATTGCCGCCAAAGGATAAGTTGGCTTTTAAATTGCAATTCGTGGCATTTGCGGCGGGTAGTAAAGAAATAACCGCGCTACCGGGATAATTGGACAAATCAAAATCCGCTGCAGGTTCTTCAAAAATAAAGTGGGCATTGGGTACTAGGTTTGTCAGCGTGCAGTTTTTTTCTTCAAACGCAAGCGGTAAAATAAGTGCTTCGTCTACCGCGCTTTGAGTATTATGGGTGTCCACATCAAAGGCACTAATGGAATCTAGCCGATTCCCCGAAAAATATAGGCGTAATGGCTGGGGAGTATGTAAGCAGAAAATATCTACTACACTTCCGCGGGCCGCGTATTCTCCGGGCGTTTCGGCATAATCCGCGCGGGTATATCCGGCAGATTCTAAAATGTCTAAAAGCTCTTGGCGACGCAGCGTATCTCCGCGGCGGAAAGTATAAGTACGGGCTTGAAAATCGGTCGGGTTGGGTAGTGGGGTTTGCAGTGCTTCGTACGGGGCACTAATTAGAACGGGACCCTTTTTGTGGTTTAGTAATTGGTGTAAAAAGCGCATTTGTCCTGTGTCGGTACCGGGGAAGGACAACAGGAGCGTTCCGGCCGGAGCAAAGGTTTGGGCAGATTGGTCAAAGTCATCTAAATCTTGCGCGCTTACAAAAATGACCGGGCGATTGGTATCCAACAAATTTTTACACAAATAGTACGCTTGTGCCGCTGCGTTGGGCAGCCCGTAGTAACGTGTAAAAGGGGTAGAATTGGCAGACATATCGTCTAGAAACTTTGCGGTTCAGTACCGGTGATAAAAGCTTCCAAAATCTTATTGCGTTCGGCAGGCGTAGCTAATTTGCCGGTTAAAGGATTAATATAAGCAAAGGAAATTCCTTCCGGTACAGGGAAGTCATCATTAGGTTCTGTTTTTAAAATTTGTTCCATAATAGCAGTCCACCAGCGGGCGGTGGTGCTACCGGTAAATTTAGCGCCTTCTTCGTGCGAAGTGTCGTCATCATATCCCATCCAAGCGGCGGCTGCGGTGTGCGGAGTCATCCCTACAAACCACATGTCGCGGTGGCTTTGCGTGGTACCGGTTTTGCCGGCAATGTTGCGGCCCAAGCGGTTGACATAGGCACCACTTCCGCGTTGTACCACGCCTTTCATCATATTGATAAGCAAATACGAATTTTGCGGAGTAAACTGGGCCTCTTCTACGGGGATATGTTGCTCTAAAATGCGTCCGTTGGCATCTTCTACACGTTCAATGTAGTAATTATCTGTGTGGATACCACCATTGGCAAATGTAGTAAGGGCCGCTAAATGTTCGTCCATTTGAAGCACGCTTACTCCCAAAGCCAAAGCCGGAACGCGGGGTAAGTTGGCCGTAATCCCTGCTTTGCGTGCTACGCGGATTACGTCCATTATGCCAACGGCATCTATTAGATTGACGGCCACTAAGTTTTTAGATTTTTCAAGCCCTTTGCGCAGCGTAATCCATCCTTCGCTTTTGCCCCCGTAGTTTTGCGGCACCCATACGTTAAAATCTTTACCGGCAATAAAGGACTGTTTGGCCAATTCCAAGGAATATAAGTCGGAATTTTCATCAAATGCGTGCCAATTCCGTCCGTCGTAATAGAACATAGTGGTCAAGTCTTTAACCAAAGTGGCGGGAGTGTAGCCTTTTTGCAAAGCGGCCATCCACACGTAGGGTTTAAAAGAGGAACCCGGTTGGCGTTTGGCTTGCGTGGCGCGGTTAAACTTGCTTTCATCATATTCTCGTCCGCCAATCATAACCCGTACGGCTCCGGTTTTCACGTCGCGTACCATAAAGGCACCTTGTAAGCGGGGGGCTTTTTCGGAAGGATCTTTGGGAGTGGCTTCTTCATCCGTTTCTTGGGTGGCTTCAGCTTCGCTGTCGTTGGGGTCAAACTCAATTCCTAACCCTTTAGCCACCTGTTCATCAAAGTCATTTAGCCACTTGTTCATGGTCTCTTCAGCTATTTTTTGCTGTTTGATGTCTAGCGTGGTGTAAATATTAAGCCCGGCTTTCCACAAGGTGTCCATACCATATTTGGGTTCCAAAATGCGGCGGACATGTTCAATAAAATAACGTCCGGGTTTATTTTCTTCCGTTTGCGGGGGTTTAACCGGCATGGGTTCTTCTTTCGCTTTTTGATATTCTTCTTCCGTAATATAATCTTGCTCGCGCATGACACTCAAAACCAAATTGCGGCGTTGGCGAGCCAGATTGGGATTGACGAACGGATTGTATCGTCCGGGGGCGGGAATAAGCCCAACGAGCAAGGCAGCCTCACCGGTGGTTAATTGGTCAAGGTCCTTATCAAAGTATTTTTTAGCGGCTGCTTTAACCCCGTAGGAACCGCTGCCCAAGTAAATTTGGTTTAAATAGAGCTGTAAAATTTCGGGTTTGCTAAATTGGTGTTCAATTTGAATAGCCAAAATAATTTCGCGGATTTTACGAATCAGTTTTTTCTCTTGGGTTAAAAATACACCGCGGGATAGTTGTTGAGTAAGGGTAGAAGCCCCTTGTTGGGCCCGCCCGGTTACCATATCGTTAAGCAGGGCCCTCCCGATACCGCGCAGTGAAATGCCCGGGTGTGAAAAAAAGTTTCGGTCTTCCATTGCCACTACGGCATTTTGTAAGTCCACCGGGATTTCTTCCAACGGCACCATCATACGTTTTTCAATGGAAAATTCATGGATTAGTTCG
>CACXHA010000090.1 GCA_902767385.1 uncultured Elusimicrobium sp. | reverse complement strand
TCATTACCAAAGAAGAAGCCGTCTTGCGTGTAACTCCCGCACAACTGGGCGAACTTTTACTGCCCGCCATTGACCCGGCTGCCGAAAAGAACGCCAAAGCCATTGCTCAAGGTTTGCCTGCGGGCCCGGGCGGTGCGTGCGGTAAAATTGTATTTAACTCGTTAGACGCTATTAAAATGGCCGAAAAAGGAATTCCCGCCATTTTAGTGCGCGAAGAAACCAACCCCGAAGACATTGAAGGGATGCGCGCGGCCCAAGGTATTTTAACCCAACGCGGCGGTATGACTTCCCACGCTGCATTGGTAGCCCGCGGTTGGGGTAAATGCTGCATTGTAGGTTGCGGCGACTTGGAAATTGACCTTAACAAAAAAGTCTTAAAAGTAGGCGGCAAAACCTTCAAAGAAGGTGACGAGTTGACCCTCAACGGGACCAAAGGTTACGTCTATGCGGGCGCTTTAAAAATGTTAGGCGCCGGCGAAGGCAACAAAAATTTAGCCAACTTTTTGGCCTTGTGCGACAAAGTGCGTGTCTTAAAAGTCCGCGCCAATGCCGATACGGAAGACGACGCCATCAAAGCCCGCAAATTTGGGGCTGAAGGGATTGGGTTGTTCCGCATTGAGCACATGTTTTACGGTAAAAATTCCGAAAAACCGCTCTTCATTTTGCGCAAGATGATTTTAGCCGGCAACGAAGCCGAACGCAAAGCCGCGGTGGAAGAATTATTCCCGCACATGAAAAAAGAAATCAAAGCGACCATGAAAGCCATGGCCGGTTACGGCGTAACTGTGCGCCTCATGGACCCGCCGCTGCACGAATTTGTGCCTACGCTTCCGGAAAAACAAAAAGAACTGGCCGAAGCACTCAAAATCTCTATGGATACGTTCAAAGAACGTGCCGCCGGACTTCACGAAGTGAACCCGATGATGGGTCACCGCGGGATCCGCTTGGGTGTAACGTATCCGGAAATTACTTCCATGCAAGCGCGCGCCGTATTTGAATCGGCGGCTGAACTCATCAAAGAAGGCGTCAAAGCCGAGCCGGAAGTAATGATTCCGTTAACTTGTGACAAGAACGAAATTATCACGCAGAAAAAGTTGATCCGCGCCGCGTACGACGAAGTAGTAGCCAAAACCAAAGTGAAAAAACTGCACTTCTCTGTCGGCACGATGATTGAAATTCCGCGTGCGGCCGTTTTAGCTGCCGACATTGCTGCCGAGGCTGATTTCTTCTCGTTCGGTACCAACGACCTTACGCAAATGACCTTCGGGTTCTCGCGTGATGATATTGGTTCGTTCCTCCCAGAATACTTAAAACAAGGTATCCTGGAGCACGACCCGTTCCAAACGCTAGACCAACATGGGGTGGGACGCCTCATCCAACACGCCGTGATTGAAAGCCGCGAAGTAAAACCGAGCTTGAAAATCGGGATTTGCGGTGAACATGGCGGTGACCCGGAAAGTGTGGAGTTCTGCCACCGCGAAGGGTTCACGTACGTTTCTTGCTCTGCCTTCCGCGTGCCGATAGCGCGTTTGGCTGCTGCGCAAGCGGCGGCGAAAGATGTGCTCGCCAAAAAGAAACGCAAATAACCCGGAGCTGGGCTCCCAAAGCCCGCGCTAAACAATTATAATACCCCTTGCGACGAAAACCCGCGAGGGGTATAGTTTTTTTAATCTGTCATTCCCGAGTGCTTTTGTCGGGAATCTCCCGCATACGAATCTGTTGCTGTTATCCATAAAGTATTATCCCTGTTTTTTCAGGGGCTTCCACGCATACTGTTAATATACGCTTACACTTGCGTAACAACAAGCGTTGAAGATCCCGAAACAAGTTTGGGAATAAACCCTTATTTTATTCCCCTTCCCGCAAGGGGCCTGTTTTTATTAGGGCCCAATTTCCAATAGGTCTTTTGGCCCTGGCGGTAAGTTCCATCATTTTATACTCTAAATATAGGGAGAATATCTATGAAATTAAACAATACTATAAAACTCATGTTCATCGCCATTTGTCTGCTTGGGGTTACTGCTTCCAACGCCCATGCACAAAAGAAAGTAAAAAAGCTTGCACAAACCATTACTAATAGCGTAATGCCGCCACGTATTTCTCTAGAGACACGGTTAGAAAAGATATATGTTAGAATAGAGCCCCTTATCTTACGGATGCAGGTACAAGGATTTGTTTCACAATATGGTCATTGGCCACACGCAGACCGAGCGTCCAAAGAGGAAATGCTTTTAGCCAAGCGGGTCAATCGGTTTATTTGGGAACATGAAAATACCAACGAGCCGTTTATATTGGCACTAAAGCAATTGCGTCAAGCTGTTCAACAGGCCGAGCGGGAAGATGAAATTTTCCTGCAATTATCAACATTTATTAACAAACACCAATCTTGGCCGCGCACAGAAATCCGGTCTATTACCGGCGCACTTAATAAAGTAGAGGATATGTCCGCCGAGCAAATAGCCGAATTTAAACTGGCTCACCAAATTGAATATATCCTGGCCAAGGACCCTGATTCTGATATTGCCCAACAAATCCAAGCACTAAAAGAACAATGGAATAAATAATTAAGTTGCTTTTACACAGGTATATGAAATTTTCATACGCCTGTTTGGCGGTTTTTTACTCTTGCGCCGGGCCCCTTATATTTACTAAAATATCACTATGAAGGCTTTTCCCATTATTGTTTCGTCCCCCTCGGGTGCGGGCAAAACTACCATTGTAGATGCGGTCCTTAAAACCAATAAAACCGTCTCACGCGTGGTAACTGCCACCACCCGTGCGCCGCGCAAAGGCGAAAAAAATGGCAAAGATTATCATTTTTGGACGATTAAACAATTTGAACAAGCCATCAAAAAACACCAAATGTTGGAGTGGGCCCAAGTGCATACGCACTACTACGGGATTCCCAAAAAATCCGTAGATGACCTACTTAAAAAAGGCGTCTGCCCCATTTTGGTGATTGACGTGCAAGGCGCGCGCACCGTCAAAGCGCAGTATCCGCAAGCCGCTACGGTGTTTATTGTGCCGCCGTCGTTAAAAGAGCTTAAAAAGCGCATTTTGGGCCGCAACGATAACACGCAGGATATTGAAATCCGCCTAGAAACGGCCAAAAAAGAAATGAAAGAGTTGGATAAATACGACTATGCGCTTTTAAATGACGATTTGAAAGAAGCTATTGTTAAAATGGCGGGTATTATCGCAGCCGAACAAAGCCGCGTGGTACGCCAAGATAAAAAAATTAAACTTTTAAAATAGTGTAAGGAGCCAATATGTCCTCAAAAAACGACCAAGAATTAGCCGCAAAACTGACTGACTTTGACGGAGACCGCTACGATATTGTAGTCCTCGCGTCCATGTATGCCAAGGAACTCAAAAAGAAAGCGGAATTTAAAAACAAGCCGACCTCTGCGGTCATCAAAGAAGCATTAGATGCCATTTTGTCTAAACGCATTACCAAAGAAGAAATTTTGAATCTCAGCACCACCAACTACGCAGCTGAACAAAAAGCCGCCGAAGAAGCCCGCTTAGAGGCCGAACGCAAGGCCAAAGAGCCCATGAAACTGTAATATGGCTGATTCTGCGCGCGGACTGGCCGGGGATTTTAAACGCTTTTTAGCCGCCCAAGAAGAAGATGAGCTGCTAGATATTTCCCGCCCGCGTGCGCAAACTGATTTACCCCCCGCCGCTTTGCACCACAACGCCACAAAGCAAAATGCGGGGGTTTCTACTGCTCCTAAAATGGCGGAAAATTCTACGCTGACGGTAGATTTCCCGCACGCGAACACGCAACCACCGGCCCCGGTGGAGGAACCCACTATGAACAAAACCGACAAAACCCGCGCTCTAAACGAACTGGCTGAAGTCATCAAAACCTGCACCCGCTGCCCGCTGGGTGCTACACGCCTTAATGCCGTTCCCGGCGAGGGTAACGTGAGCGCAGACGTGATGTTTGTGGGCGAGGGCCCCGGCTTTGATGAAGACCGGCAAGGCCGCCCGTTTGTGGGCCGCGCCGGGCAACTGTTAGATAAAATGATTTTAGCCATGGGCCTTACGCGTGAAAAAGTATTTATTGCCAACATCGCCAAATGCCATCCCATGGTGGACCCCTTACACCCCGAAAAACACGGCAATGACCGCGCCCCCAACGCGCAGGAAATCGCGTGTTGCCGCAAATATATTGAACAGCAAATTGCGATTGTTTGCCCCAAATATGTAATAGCGTTAGGTGGCGTAGCGGCCAAAGCACTTATTAGTGACGCGGACAGTTTAGGCGCGCTTCGCGGCAAATTTCACACCTTGCATTTGGATAGTGCAGAGCTACCCAAACCGGTGCAAATTATTGCCACTTATCACCCGGCCGCCCTTTTAAGAAACCCCAACTGGAAAAAAGACGCCTGGCAAGATTTACAAATGGTCATGGACAAGCTGGGCCTTAAAGGTGCGCGCAAATAGTATGTTTTGCAAGGTGGTTTTTGACGTTCCCTTAGACCGCGATTTTGACTATATCGTGCCGGGCGAATTGGCCGATTTTGTCCACCCCGGCGTGCGCGTTACGGCCCCGCTCGCCAACCGCTTAACCTGCGGTTTAGTGGTAGCCGTAAGCGATATTTCCACCGCACCCGCGCACATTACCCTAAAACCGATTGCCAGCGTGGTGGATAAAAAACCGCTCTTTGGTGCCGATTTGTTTCCGCTTATGCGCTATTTAAAAAGTCACTATGGCTGCCCGGTCGGTCAAATTTTATTTGCGTTAATTCCCCCCCAACCCTATTTTAAATTGAGTGACCCACCCTCTTTGGTGCGCCCGACGGTAAAAACGCCCTCTTTTGCGCTTAGTGCGTGCCAACAAAAAGCGCTTGCTTGCTTGCAAGCAAACCCGGCGTATGAGTTTGGCGCCTTTTTACTGCGTGGTCCCGCCGCCACTGGTAAGACCGAAATTATTTTGCGCGCCGCGGGTGAGGTATTAAGCGGTTACGGACAAGTGTTACTGACGGTGCCCGATTTGGTAGCCGCCCGTCAGTTTGTCGGCGAAGTAGAAAAACGCTTTGGCGCGGACAACGTCTATGCTTGGCACAGCCGGATGCTGCTAAGCAAAAAGAAAAAATATTTTTCCAACATTTCTAACGGCGTTCCTTGTGTGGTGATTGCTACGCGCTCGGGCGTGCTACTGCCGTTTAAAAATTTGCGTCTGGCCGCTATGCTGGGCGAGCACGACGATAACTATAAACAAGAAGAAAACAAACCCTATTACCACGCGCGGGACGTGTTGTACGAGCGCGCTAAAATGCATGGGGCTACCCTGGTGTACGTTTCTGCCACGCCCAGCGCAGAAATTATGAAGTGGGTGCAAGACAAAAAAGTAACCGCCCTTTCTTTGGATACGCCCATCGTAAGGACGTACGCCCCGCAAATTAAACTAACCGAAAAAAAGAGCGACAAAAGCCGCTATTTTTCCTCCTTTTTATTGGAGCAACTGGCCGAAAATTTAGCTAAAAAAGAGCCCGCCCTACTCATCTTAAACCGCCGCGGTTACGCCGGCACGTACTACTGTTTAAACTGCGGTGCATACGCCAAATGTAAAAAGTGCGGTGCTATCTTAACGCACGAAAAGTTAGACGACGGCACCGAACGGCTACATTGTAAAAAATGCGGCGCGGTGGAAGGGTTGCAGCAAGAGTGCCCCAAGTGTCATAACCTCATTTTTAAATCGCGCGGTGGCGGCACGCAAAAAATTGTAACCGAACTGGCCAAATTATTTCCGCACGCAAAACTCTTGCGCCTGGATTCGGACACGCTTAAAACCAAAGAAGGCCAAGGTTTTGAGGCGTTAAGTGCGCTTAAAACCGGGCAAGCGGATATTATCGTTGGCACGCGGCTTGCGTCGGGTGCGCTTAAAAACTCGCGCGTTACGTTAGCCGCAGTACTCGACGCGGAACTGGAACTGGACAGCCCCGATTTTCGCGCCAGTGAAAAATTCGGGCAACTTTTATTTGAACTGCGCGGCCATTTATCGTGCGTGCCCGGCGGGCGCTTAATTATCCAAACCGCCGACCAAACCGCCTACGATTACGCCCCCATGCTATCGGGCAATTACGCCGCGGCGGCCGAAAATGAATTGGCGTTACGCGAAACGTTTGGCTACCCGCCGTTTACGTGTTTAATTCGTGTGACGGTAAAAGCCAAAGAATTGGATTTATTACAGGCCGAAACGGCGCGCCTTAAAGCAGTGGGGCAAGGCAAGTGTTTGGAAATTTTAGGCCCGGTGTGGTGTGCCAAAAAGACGGATAAACTCAAAAAGCAATACCTTTTATTTAAGACGGACGCCGCGCGGTATTTAGATTTACTCGCGCAGTTAGACAGTTTTGAACCCGCCAAAGGTGTCAGTACCCAAATTTCTGCCGACCCGTATAATTTTTATTAAAAAACGAAGTCATTCCCGAAGGTAGTAGTCGGGAATCTCCGCCGATTTCTACTTATAACGAGGTGGGGATCCCCGATAGAAACTCTCGGGGATGACGCTTAATAATTAAGCAACTCCCCGGGCGTGTTTTGTATAATATAAATATATTTTTTAGGAGCATTTTTTATGACGATTGAGCAGCAAATTTCTTTTTTAACACGCGGGTGCGTGGACGTAGTATCCAAAGACGATTTAGCCAAAAAATTAGAATCGGGCAAAACGCTTAAAATTAAACTCGGCTGTGACCCAACCTCTGCCGACTTACATTTAGGACATAGTGTCGCTCTTTCTTTATTGCGCCGCTTTCAAGATTTAGGCCACACCGCCGTCTTAGTCATCGGCGATTTTACCGCCGCCATTGGCGACCCGTCCGGGCGTGATTCCACCCGCCCTGTCCTCGCGCGTGAGCAAATTTTAGCCAACGCCAAAACTTATACCGACCAAGCTTTTAAAGTGTTAGACCCCGCCAAAACCGAAGTGCGTTTTAATAGCGAGTGGTTAGACCCGTTTGTTTCCGGGCGCGATTTGCTGACCACCTTGCAACACGTAACCGTAGCGCAAGTGTTAGAGCGCGATGACTTTAAAAAACGTATGGCGGCGGGCAACCCGATTAGTATGCTCGAAGTGTTATACAGTTTGTTCCAGGGGCAAGATTCGGTGGCCTTAAAAGCAGATGTGGAACTGGGCGGAACGGACCAAATTTTCAATTTACTCGTCGGTCGCCAACTGCAAAAAAACAACGGGCAAGAGCCGCAAGTAGCTATTACGGTGCCGCTACTGGTTGGGTTAGACGGCGTGAAAAAAATGAGCAAATCCTACAAAAACTACGTGGGCCTTACCGACGCACCGGAAGATATGTTTGGCAAAATTATGTCTATCGCCGACGAAGTAATGCCCATGTATTACGAGCTGTTAACTAGCGAAAATTTGGACGAAATCAAAGCCATGCACCCCATGCAAGCCAAGAAAAAACTGGCGCATTTACTGGTAGCGCGCTTTCATAATGAAGAGGCCGCCAATGCCGCACAAGCCCATTTTGAGACGGTGTTTTCCAAAAAAGAACTCCCTACGGATATGCCGGAGTTTAAACCCGAACTGGGAGCTTTACTTTCTGCCGTCATTTTTGCCGCCGGCGGTGCCGAGAGCAAAAACAAAGCCCGCAACTTAATTACCCAAGGGGCCGTGCGCCTCAAAGGCGAAAAAGTTGCGCAAGACGGCCCGCTTGCTTTTGAAAACGGGGACGTATTGCAAATCGGCAAACGTCATTTCTTTAAACTCGTTAAATGAAAAAGTGGATTTTTCTGGGCGTACTGGTGCTAACGTTTTTGGCCGCCGGAGTATGGGCGGTTAAAACGTATTTTTTCAGCCAAGGTGCGCCGGTCATGGTGCAGATCCGCCCCGGTCAAACCGGTAACGAAGTGGCCCGCTTGCTACGGGCCAAGGGCGTCATTCGCAGTGAATTGCTATTTAAAATTATTTTACGTGTTACCGGGTCTAATAAAGATTTAAAAGCCGGCCGCTTTGACTTGCGCCGAAACACGCCGGACTTTGAAGTAATTGCGTGCATCAAAAACGGTAAGTGTACCCATTATGAAAAAATAACTTTTTTGGAAGGGTGGCGCAGTGAAGAAATGGCCGAAGAACTGGCCGAACACGGCGTAACCGACGCGCGGGAATTTATAAATCTGGTGCGCGCGCAAGATTTGGAGGGCAAATTGTTCCCCTCCACCTACTTGTTTGCCGATAACACCCCGCCGCAAAAAGTGATTGATGAAATGACCGGGCAATATGAGAAAAAAATTGCCCCGTTATTTAAAAGATATCCCACGCAGTTGTCCGAACGGCAAGTACTCACGCTGGCCTCTATTGTGGAGCGCGAAGCCGTTGTGCACGACGAACGCCCCAAAATTGCCGCGGTCTATTTAAACCGCTTTTACATGGGCAAACGTTTGGAGGCCGACCCGACGGTGCAATATGCGCTTGGTTTTGCTCTGCGCGAAAACCGCTACTGGAAACGCGGCCTTACTTACAAAGATTTAAAGTTGGATTCCCCCTACAACACCTACCGCAACGTAGGCCTGCCGCCGGGGCCGATTTGCAACCCGAGTGTTAAGTCCGTTGAAGCGGTGTTAAATCCCCAGCCCAATTTTGACGCGCTTTTCTTTGTGGCGGACAACACCGGCCGGCACGTGTTTTCACGCACGTTTCACGAGCATACCCAACATATTAAGCGTATCCGTGGGCGATAAATCTTTTCCTTTCTTGCACAACGGGAAAAAAATGCTATACTAAGTAAGAAGGATTTTGTTATAAGGAGAAATTATGAAAGGATTCACGTTAATTGAGTTGTTAGTAGTTGTCATTATTATTGGTATTTTGGCCTCAATTGCCTTGCCGCAATATACGCTAGTAGTGGAAAAGGCGCGTACGGCGGAGGGGATGGTTATCAGTAAGGCAATTCGCGATGCCATTGAGCGCCATTTGCAAGAATTTCCGGATGATACGGTAACATCAGCTTCGCAAATTGCAGATGTAAAGATTAACAAGTTTGATGTTAACGGTAATACCATGTATTTGGGTAAATATTTTTTCTTTCAACTTAATTCAAACGGGGTGACTGCGATTCGTGTAGATGGAGGTTCCAGTAGTGAAAAAATAAGTAATGCCAGTGCAGGTAAGACAAAATATTCTGTTACTTACACCTATAACACAGGTAACAATACATGGTCTACTTCCACTTCATGTAGCGATGAAGACTACACTCAAATCTGTAAAATGTTTACAGACCTATAATAATCCGTACGACTTTATAAAAAAACCCCGGGCAAAGCGCCCGGGGCTTTTTTTATAAGTTTTCTATTAGCCGGGTAATCTCAACGGTGGCTTGCAACGGAGAGGGTATTTGCAGGTGCTTATAGGCTTCCCGCATTTGCGTAAGTGCTTTTGGCGAACACGCTTGCAAAGCTTGCGTAAGTTCCTGCGCAAGTTGGGGCGATTCCAATACGATTTTCCCGCACCCTTTGTCGGCTAATACTTTCGCGTTATAATACTGATGATTGGCGGCCGCGTAAGGGAACGGCACAAAAATTGCAGGCAGTTGGCACGCGATAATTTCTGCCAGCGTACTGGCCCCACTGCGGCAAATCATTAAATCTACCGACTTCATAAGCTTGTAAATTTCTTCACTATAGGCCAACGTTTTAACGTTGGTAAAACCTTGGTACGCCGCCACTTGCGGTTCATACCAACGCTTTCCGGTCAGGTGGATAAACTGCCACTGCGGCATTTGCTTAATGACCTCCGGCAACGCTTCATTGAGCCCTTTGGCCCCTTGGCTGCCGCCCATAATAAGCGCGGTAGGCAAAGCGGGATTTAGCCCCAGCTCAGTTAGCACTTCTTCCCGGTTGACGGGTAAGGAAAATTCCGGCCGAATCGGCGTGCTGACTAAAACTGCCTTTTTAGATGTATTTTTAATCGGTAGTCCCATTAACGGTAAATCGGCAAAGCGAGCGCAAATTTTGTTAGCCAGCCCCCAAATGGCGTTGGATTCATGCACCGCAGTTTTAATGCCCATATAATGCGCGCAAAATACCAGCGGGAAAGACACATACCCCCCCATGCCTAACACGACGTTTGGACTAAAAGTTTTAAGCAGCCACTGGGTTTGGCGTAGCGACTTTTGCAGTTGCCACACAAAGCGGGCGTGGCGCACCGGGTTAAAGGTGCGCGGCAAGCCGGCACTTAAATCCAATTGCGTATAATTTAAATTATTTTGTGCCAACAGTTGTGCAGCCGGGTCATTTTTACGGACCACAAAGAGGACTATATTGCCCTGCTGTTGCAATGCTTTTCCCAAGGCAAAGCCCGGGTAAAAATGTCCGCCTGTGCCGCCACAGGCCACTAAATATCGTTTGGTCATACTATCTGTTCCTGTTTTTATAATAGGTAATATCGTTGCGTAAATTGTTTTGGGTGTTATCTACGGCGGCTACATTTAAAATAATGCCAATCATTACTAGCGTCATTACCACCGAAGAGCCCCCGTACGAGAAAAATGGCAGAGCAATCCCTTTGGTCGGCGTGAGCCCGATAGCCATGGCCATATTGAAAAATGCTTGCGTGCACAAGGTCAGGGTAAGCCCAAAAATCACTAAACTGTTAAACGTAGTTTTAGCTATCCGGGCCAGGGTAATTCCGCGCCACAGTAGCACCGCAAACCCGTACACCACCAGTAACACAAACAGGCCCACTTCTTCGCACATTACTGAAAAAATAAAGTCCGTATGCGCCGCAGGCAAGTATTGAAGTTTAAGTTCGCTATTTCCTAACCCTTTTCCTAACCACCCGCCGGAGCCGACCGCCAAAAACGATTGCATAACTTGGTAATTGGTAGTATTTTCAGCCGCATTCCCCAAGTGCAGGTAAGTAAGTACGCGTGCCCGGCGGTAGGGTTCTGCCAAAAGCAAAATAATTCCACCCAAAAACCCGATAATTCCCGGCACACACAAGTGAAGAACTTTCGCTCCGGCTACAAAGAGCATCACAAAAAATACAAAACTCATTAGCAGCGGAATCCCCACGTCTTTTTCCAACACCACTAGCCCAATGGTAATTCCCCCCACCACTAAAGGCTGCACCAGTAAGCGCCAATTTTTAGCCAGTTTGCCCGACACACTATCCAAATAATCCGCCAAGTACAGCACCAGCGTTACTTTGGCAATTTCAGACGGTTGCAGCTTAAAAACGCCCAAGTCAATCCAACGGTGCGTGTTAGCTTGGCTGTGGGTAAACAAAACGGCAATTAACAATACCCAAGTAGCTCCCAACAACACCGGCGGGCGCAACCACTTGATGCGTTGCAGGCGGGTATAAGTTTGCGATAAAAATAGCGCCACCACAATGCCTACTACGTCAAATAAGAATTGCCTCTTTACGTACGCACTGGTTTCAAACGCGCTGGAAGAATAGGTAAACAACAAACCGATAAGCACAAAAGCCAGGCTGACAAACACAATCGTTCCATCTAACCGGAGTGGTTGCCAGGTATCTTTCTCCCGGTGTATGCCGGGCGTGCGCTGCATAAACGTATTGCGCGGTTTGGGTGCTTTGGTAAATAAACGGGGCATATTATCTAATCTTCAAGGACGCCAGTGCTATAAGCATCAGCACCACGCCCACAATCCAAAAGCGGACAATCACTTTGGGCTCCGCAATTCCCATCAATTCAAAATGGTGGTGAATCGGGGCCATTTTAAATAAACGTTTGCCATGGGTCATTTTAAAATAACCCATTTGTAACATCACCGAAACGGTTTCTATCAAAAATAATCCGCCCGCAATAGGCAGTAAAAGTTCTTGCTTAACACACAGGGCCGCCGTACCAATCACACCGCCCAAGAAAAGGGAGCTGGTGTCGCCCATAAATACTTGGGCCGGGTAGGCGTTGAACCACAAAAACCCCATACACGCGCCAATCAGCGCACCCATAAATACGGTAATTTCCCCCGCGCCGGGCACGTAAATAATTTTTAAGTAATCGGCAAAGTTAACGTTGCCCGCTACGTAAGCAAAAATACCGTACGTAACGGCGGTAAATACCATGCATCCGCTTGCCAGCCCATCTAACCCGTCCGTCAAATTAGTGGCGTTGGACGTACCCACTACTACCAGCATGGCAAACGCAAAATAAAAGACCGACAAGTCAATAAACATCTTGCTCATGTACGGAATAATCAGCGATGTGGCATACTGTTCGTTGGGCGGGTTAATGGCCAAATATCCCACTACCACAATGGCGGTAAATAATTGGATTGCCAGTTTAACGGAAGACTTCATGCCTTCCGGATTTTTTTTGACGAGTTTGGTGTAATCGTCCATCACGCCGGCAAACCCTAACGAAACGGTGGTAAACATCAGCAGCCAAATATACGGGCTGTCTAACCGCCCCCACAAAAGAACGCTGACTAATAGCGTAATAAAAATCAAAATACCGCCCATGGTCGGGGTGCCGCTTTTAGACAGGTGCGAAGCCGGCCCGTAGGACCGTTCTACCTGTTGAATTTTGTACGAGCGCAGTTTACGCACAACGGCGGGCCCGATTAAAAGCGTCAGGAAAAACGACGTAAATATCGCCGCCCCGGTGCGAAACGTAATATAGTTAAAGATATTTAAAAAGCTAATATCATCTTTAAAAAGCGAGAGGTAGTAAAACATGTTTAAATCTCCTTAAAAATTGTTTCAAAATTCATGGAGTGGGATGCTTTAATTAAACACGTTCCCCCTTGGGCCAAGAGTTTTTTCAGGTCTCCCATCCACTCTTTAGGGGTGTCCCCGTACCACAGGTATACTCCGGTAACGTCCTGCAAGCGTTCGTAGCAGTATTTCATTTCCGGCCCGGCTAAAAAGATGTGGGTGATGTGGTTATCTAATAGTTGGCGGGCCACCTGGCGGTGATATTCTTTGCTGGTTTTGCCCAGTTCTTTCATGTCGCCCAGGACGGCTACGCGCGGTTGGTCTTTGGCGCGGCCTAAAATTTCAAGCGCATTTTTCATGCTGGCCGGGTTGGCGTTGTAGCAATCTAAAATAAAGTGCGTGTTGCCTTTGGTGACGCGTTCCATGCGCATGGGCATGGGGGTAAAGGCCGCTAACCCCTCTTTAATTTCGTCCATGCCAATCCCTAGCGCAATCGCGGCGGCGCACGCGGCGGCGGCGTTGTATTTGTCGTGGCGTTCTAACTTAATATCAAAGACTTGCGCTTTTCCTTGATAGGTAAAAGCAAAGTTTTCCGTTTCCAACAGGCGCAGTTTGGCGTTGGGGCCAAACCCAAATGAAATAGACTTGCCGGTAAATTCTTTTTCCAGGCGGGCCAAAAATTCGTTGTCTATATTATACACCAGTGTTCCTCCCGCATTTAAACAGCGGGCAATTTCTATTTTGGTTTTGTAAACGGTTTCCAAATCGTGGAAAAACTCCAGGTGCGAAGGCCCCACATTGGTAATCACCGCCACGTCCGGTAGCGCGAGCGAGGCCGTTTCTTCAATATCTCCGGGGTGGGAAGCACCCAGTTCAAACACACCGTATTTGTGCTTGGGTTGAATTTCCAGCAAGGAAAAGGGTACGCCGTACTGGTTATTTAAATTGCCCACGTTGGCAACGGTGGTACCGGCCACGTTGCAAATGGCGCGCAGCATTTGCTTGGTGGTACTTTTCCCGTTTGAGCCGGTAATGGCCGCCACTTTTAAGTTGTGGTGTTGGCGGTGGTATTTGGCAAGTGCCTGCAATGCTTTTTTGGGGTCTTTGACCCACAAAAAGGAAACGTCTTGCGGTGTATCGCCCAGGTATCCTTTTTCGGCAATGACTAGCGCGGCCCCTTTTTTAAGTACGTCAGGGATAAACTGTCTAGCATCAAAGCGTTCCCCTTTTAACGCAAGAAATCCGTCTCCCGGTGTTACAAAGCGTGAGTCCGTCACAAAAGCGGTAATGTTTGTTTCCGGGTGGGCCGATTGCAACGTACCCCCGGTAATTTTGGCAATTTTAGCAATAGTTAAGTTTAATTTCATAATCACTCCTTAATAAATTATTCAAAATCTGTTTGGTCCGGTGCAACTGCTTTTAGTACCAGTAGCGGCTCGGCAATTTCTTTGAACACCGGCGCCGCGGCGGTACTACCAAATGCGTATTTGGCGGGATTATCCAAAATAACCAAAATAGTAAATTGCGGGTTGGTAGCGGGCACCATACCGCAAAAAGAAACCACGTGATTGCGTTTGCCGTATCCTCCCTCTTTGTCCAATTTTTCCGCCGTACCGGTTTTGCCGGCTACGTTGTAGCCTTTAATTTTGGCACGCTTGCCCGAGCCTACTTCTACTACCGTTTGCAAAAATTCACGCATGGTTTGCGCGGTGGTTTTGGAAATGACCCGGCGTATTTTAATGGGTTTGGCTTTTTTATCTACTTTGCCGTTGGCATATTCAATGCGGTCCACCAAATGCGGTTGCATTAAGGTACCGCCGTTGGCGATGGCAGAGTACGCGGTAATGAGTTGTATGGGCGTAACCGCTACGCCGTAACCGTAGCCTTTGGTAGCCAGGTCCACTTTAGTCCACGTGTTGTATGGGGCAATACTGCCTTTAGATTCCCCGTTAAAATTAATGTCCGTTTTGCTACCAAACCCAAACGCTTTAAAGTAAGAAAATAAGGTTTTAGGGCCGATTTCAAGTGCTATTTTCCCCGCCCCGATGTTGGAAGATAACTGTAAAATTTCCGGCAGAGAAAGTGAATCTTTTTGGTGTTGTTTATCGCGCACGATAAATCCTTTGGCTACTTCCCAGTTGCGCCCGCTCATATCAATTTGCGCGTCGGGCGAAAGCGTCCCAGAATCGAGCGCAGTGGCAACGACTAAACTTTTAAACGTAGATCCCGGCTCGTACGTAAATTGAAACGCGAGCGACTGACCGTCCTTAGCCGGATACGAAGCCGCCGCCAAGATATACCCGGTATTGGGGTCTTGCACCAGGGCGATGGCGCGGTCCGGGTTATTTTGTTCTACGGCTTTGGCTAGCGCGCGCTCGGTATAGAACTGGGCGGTTTGGTCAATGGTCAAATAGACGTTACCCGTTTTTACTTTTTCTTTGAGGTGGCGGTCATAAATAATCTCGCCCCGGGCCGAGCGTTTGGCACGTTTTTTGCTAATATCTTGCGTGAGTTCTTCGTTATACATTTGCTCAATGCCCGAAAGCCCCACATTTTTGGAGTTAGCTTCGCCCAAAATATCAATGGCGCTTTTGCCAAATGGGTGCAATCGTTCATACTCCGGCGTAAGCTCCATTCCTTGCCCCAACGTACTGCGCCGTACGGCGGCCAGTTTCATATAGACGTCTGGTTTAATCTTTTTAGCCACAAAGAAGAAATTTTTATTCTTTTTCCATTTCTCGTAGATTTGCGCCTTAGAAATTCCAAGCGTGCTGGCTAAAAAGTCTATGGTTGCGGTTTGGTCTTTGACGTAGCGTTTAACAATCCCGCACGAGTGCGTACGCACCGACCGGGCGAGTACGCGGCCTTGCACGTCGTAAATACTGCCGCGCAGACGGTCCTCGGCTAAGTAGTTATAAATGGTGCGTTCGGCTTTGGAGGAATATTGTTCGTGTTGGAAAAGTTGCAAATAAAACAACCGCCCGGTAATGCATAGCGGTGCTAACAGCATGAGAATGAGCACCACTTTCATGCGCTTTTTGACGTTAAACACCGTCGGTTTAGAAAAAGAATTTTGCGGAAACATCATTTATCTTCCAATACAAAAACTTCGTGTGGTTTTATTTGCACTAGTCCCAGTTTTTCACTGGCAAACGTGGTGATAATTTCCGGTCCGGAGAGCCGCGCAATTTCCAGTTCTTCATACTGGTTGCGTGCTTCTTTAATATCCGCTTCCCGTTGCAACTGGCTGACAATGCGCCCGCTGCGAACTACGTTAATATGGATAAACGTAATAATAAACGCCCACACACAAAAAATAAGCAAACCTAATAATAATTGTTTTCTCATACTCTCTCTATCACGCGTAATTTAGCACTGCGCGCCCGGGGATTTTGGCAAATTTCCGCGCGCGAAGGGACAACGGTGTGCTTATTGACCAGCCGCCATTTTCCGTCGGCTGCCAATGCTTTAAAACGGTTTTTAATCAAGCGGTCTTCTAAGGAGTGGAACGTCAGCACCGCCGCACGGGCACCGGGTTTTAAAATTTGGGTAATGACGCCCGGCACTTGTTCCACACACGCCAACTCCTGGTTGCACGCAATGCGTAGCGCCTGAAAAATTTGCGTAGCCGGGTGTACCCGCCCGCGTTGCGGCCCTAAAACCGTTTCCGCCACGCGCTTTAAATCAAACGTCGTTTGAAGGGGTGCTGTGCGGCGCGCGGTTACGATGGCATGCGCTACTTGCGCGGCGCGGTGTTCTTCGCCAAAGTCTCTAAAAATGCGTTCCAGTTCGTCTAATCCCCACGTGTTGACGATTTGCGCCGCCGTTAGCGTTTGCGTGGTATCAAAGCGCATATCCAAGGGGCCGTCGCGCACAATGCTAAAGCCGCGGTCCGGGTCGTCCACCTGATAGGAGCTAAGCCCCAAATCAAACAGCGCCCCGTCCACGCCGTTTACACCGTTTGCGGCCAGTACGTCGGGCGCTTGCAAATAACTGGCGTGCGTGGCAATTAAACGCGGGTCATTCACGCGCTCCTTTGCCATTTTTAAAGCGTGCGGGTCTTTATCAAACCCAAATACGCGCGCTTGTGGGCCTAACTTACTTAAAAACAGTTTCGTGTGCCCGCCTAACCCGAGTGTACCGTCCACATACACCCCTTGCGGGTTTAAGAGCAAGAAATCGGCTATTTCGTTAGCTAAAATGGGGATATGGGTCCACATCAGTTTTTCCTCCCGGCGGGCGGACGCGAGCTGTTTAAAATTTTTCCCTCTTTGTACGCTTTTTGCAAATCGTGAAACCACACGTTTTGCAGCGTGCTTACTTTGTTAAACGGCATGCCGTAAGCGCGGTAAAGTGCTTGGTGAACGGGCGCGCCGTTTTTAAGTTCGGTGCAAAATTTGTAAAACTCGTCGCGGCTGCGGGTATTAAGCAAATAGTCAATTAGCGCGTACGCCTCGGTGTACCACATTTCCGCCTTGTCTTTGGGATAATCTTTAAGCGTTTGGGCGGACATCATTTCATCAAAAGAAATCATTTTGCCCGTTTCCAAAATTTCTTTTAGGCGCTTGACGGCATAGCCGGGCTTTTGCTTGCTGGCATACACTTGCATATACACCGCCACCCCTTCGGACAGCCACAACGGCGAGAGTTTGGGCAAAAAGTATTGGTCAAAGTACAGGTGTGTCAGCTCGTGTACGGTCAGCGGATAAAACCCGGTTTTTTCAATCACGTACATGGTGTCGGATTGCAAGTCCGACGCGGCACCGCTCCAAGCCGGGCGTTGGGTAAAATCGGTATAAGACTGTTTTTGGTCAAAGAGCATGACAAGAATTTTGCCCGGTTTGGCTACTACGGTAAACGGGGTCAAATCCAACATGAGGTTACCGTGAATCGTATCTAGCACATTTTTGACTTTGGGGGTAACGGGGTCTTTTTCGCGGTAGATGAGATAGTTAAACGTATCGCCGGTTAAAAATCCGGGCGGCGGTGGCACCCAACGCACTTTTTGGGCCGCGTTGGCCGGGCGGTAAGATTCCACCGGAATTTCGTCGGAAAAGTCCGCGTTGGAAGCGGTAGTTGCCACACGCTCTAAGCCGGTAATCAAGGACTCGGCCTGGCTGGTGGGGGCTTCTTGCGGGGTGTCGGCTAGCGTGCTACCGGGCGGCGGAACGGAAATATCCGGGCGCATTTCTTGCGCATGCCCGCGGGTTTGGTCGTCGTTAGCAACTACGGTACTGGCTTGGCTGTTGGCGGACTCGCTATGTTGTGAAAAGTGTTTTTTATCGGTAGTGAGGGAATTAACCACGTCTTTAACTCCAAACGCGTGCAACAGTGCCGCTACCGATAGCAGCACCGCAAATAATGCTAAAACTTTAATCCCCATGTTACGCATACGATTTCTTAAATAGTACCAAATAGCGGGGTGTATTGTCGCCGGGTAATGTATATTTTTGTTGCACAAGCGGCGCGTGCCCGGTTACTTCCTGCGGGTGCGCCCCTTGAAACGCCATAAAAATCCCCCCCGGCTTAACGGCGTCCATACAAATTGCAAAAATGTCGGGCAGTTGGCCCATGGCGCGCTCGGTTACAACGTCAAAGGCAAAATGAGTGCCTTGCCCCAAGCGTGCATTTTTGACCGTTACGTTGGATATTCCCGCCGTCAGTGCGGCCCAGTTCATAAATTTGCAGCGTTTTTCCAAACTTTCTACAAGCGTAACGTGCGCTTGCGGCAACGCTACGGCTAACGTCATACCGATATACCCACACCCCGCGCCCATATCCGCCAGTTGCAGCGCAGTTTGCACCGGGAAGTGTTTTTGCATTTCGGCCGCGGCAGTAAGTCCGTCGCAAATATGGCGGCCCACCACTTCGTCAAACGTGGCGGCGGAAGTTAAATTTAACACATCTTTTTTATCCCACACGCAGCGCGCGTACGCCAGCAGTTTTTCCCCTTGTGCTTGCGTAAGCGGCAGGCCGATTTGAGCGGCATAGTTAGTGAGTTTTTTGTGCATTTTTTAACTTCCTAAACCGTTCAATGTGAATTGCCAAAAGCTGCATATCGGCCGGCGTAACGCCCGGGATACGGCTGGCTTGCCCCAACGTTTGCGGTTGTACTTCGCGCAGTTTTTGCGCACTTTCAAAGAGTAGTCCGCGAACCGCGGCGGGATCAAAGCCGGCGGGGATTTTGATGTTATCCAAATCAGCCAGTTTTTGGGCATCTTTTTTATTGCGCTCAAAGTACCCGGCGTATTTATGTTGCACGTCGGCGTAGCGCTGTGCATTTTCCGCACGCCAGGGGCCTAAATCAAGGTCCGCTTTTGGCGTTTTGCCTTCGCATAAATCTTCGCACAGGTGCTTGTAATTTTCAAATGGTTTTTGATACTTGGCGTCCACCAACCCCAATTTTAGGCCGTAAGGGGTTAGGCGCAAGTCGGCATTATCGTTACGCAGCAAAATGCGGTACTCCGCGCGCGAAGTAAACATGCGGTAGGGTTCGTTGACACCTTTGTTGACCAGGTCGTCAATCAGTACGCCGATATACGCCTCGTCGCGCCGCAAGACAAAGGGCTCTTTGCCTTGTACGTAGTGCGCGGCGTTAATCCCCGCGATTAACCCTTGTCCGCCGGCTTCTTCATAACCGGTAGTGCCGTTAATTTGGCCGGCTAAAAACAGGCCGGGCACCGCTTTGTGTTGCAAGGACGGAAATAAATCTTTCGGGTCACTATAATCATATTCTACGGCGTAACCGGGGCGGGTAATGGAACATTTTTCCAGTCCCGGTACCGAGGCGATGAGCGCGCGTTGTACGTCTTCGGGCATAGAGGTTGAAAAGCCCTGAATATAATATTCCTCGGTATAAAAACCTTCCGGCTCCAAAAAAAGCGGGTGCGAAGTAACCTCCGGAAATTTTTTAATTTTATCTTCTACCGACGGGCAATAGCGCGGCCCTTGGCTATGGATATTGCCGCCGTACAGGGCCGAGCGCATAAAATTGTCGCGCAGAATTTTATCGGTTTTTAGCGTGGTGTGCGTGATGTAGCACTGGCCAAAATTTTTGTGTGCAATTTCGTCTAAATCGGTAAAATGGCTCATGGTCCAGGGCGGGTTATCACTGGGTTGCGGGCGGAATTTATCAAACTCTAAATTGCGCGCGTTGATGCGCATGGGAGTCCCGGTTTTAAAGCGTGCGATATTAAGTTTTAGTTCTTCGCGCAGATTTTTGGAAAGCGCGTTAGACGGCATATCGTTGTACCGCCCGCCGGGGGTCATCACCGTTCCAATGTGTATGGTACCCGCCAAAAAAGTGCCGGTAGTTAAAATAACGGAGCGGGTATGATAGAACGTATCACGCACCGTACGCACGCCGCACACGCCTTTATCGTCGGTGCAAACTTGGGCGGCCTCGTCTTGCATGATGTCCAAATTAAGTTGTTTTTCTAAGAAATGCTTAAAGGTAAACTGGTAAATTTTCTTATCGCACTGCACGCGCGGAGAGTGCACCGCCGGGCCTTTGCCGGTATTAAGCAAATGATAATGGAGCGAGGAAATATCCGTCACGCGGCCCATCGCACCGCCCAGGGCGTCAATCTCGCGCACGATTTGCCCCTTGGCAATTCCGCCGATAGACGGGTTGCAGGACATTTGGGCAATGGTGTCTAAACTTTGCGTAAGTAGCAGCGTGCGCGCGCCCAGTTTAGCCGCGGCCAAAGCGGCCTCGCACCCGGCGTGCCCGCCGCCAATTACAATCACTTCATATCTGTCCGGACAAACAAACATTTATTTCCCCATACAAAAACTTGAAAAGATGACGCCGAGTATTTCGTCGGGCGTTACTTCGCCAATCAGTTCCTTAAGGTGCGAGAGCGCGCCGCGGATATGCTCGGCAATGACCTCGCCGCCCTGGTCTAATTTTAACAGTCCTTCTTCCAGTTCCGTTTGCGCTTTGACCAGGGCCTCGTAGTGGCGCAGGTTGGAAATCAACAGCCCGTCCTCACTTTGGGCGGCATTTAATTCTTGCGTAAGGGCGGCTTTTAGCGTGTCCACCCCCTGGCCCGTTTTGCACGAAACGTCTATGACTTGTGCCCCTTTTACCTCGGCAGGTAAATCCAAAAGTACGGGCGTTTTATCGGTCTTGTTGCGCACCACAATCGTGCGTTTATGTTGGGACTGGATTTGCGCCCAGAGCGCTTTTTCGGCCTCACTCACGCCCAAAGAGCCGTCCGTCACCCACACAATCACGTCGGCTTTTTCCATGGCGCGCACGCTGCGGTGCATGCCTTCCTGCTCGGCAATATCTACGGCGTGCTCGCGGATGCCGGCGGTATCGGTCAAAATGATTTTCTGCCCGTTTACGTCTAGCGTTTCTTCTACGGTGTCACGCGTGGTGCCGGCGGTGTCGGTCACAATGGCGCGGTCAAAACCGACTAGTGCATTAAGCAAACTGCTTTTGCCGCTGTTGGGCACGCCGACCAGCGCTACTTTGAGCCCGTCTTTAATGAGCTTACCGACGCAAAACGTGTCAGCTAATGTTTTTAAATGGTGGATAACTTCGCGCGTGCGGGTAGTAATAAAATCGTCTGTAAGCGGGGTCATTTCTTCGTCTACGTCGTCTAAACGCACTTCAATTTGCGCCAACAGTTCGGTCAAATGGGTTTTGATTTCTTGCAAGCGCGCGGAAAGTTTCCCGCCCAGTTGGTTCATAGCCACTTGGTGGGCAGCTTTGTTGCCGGCGGCAATTACGTCACAAATGCCTTGCGCTTCCACCAGGTCCAACTTGCCGTTTAGAAAAGCGCGCTCACTAAATTCCCCCCGCCGGGCCGGGCGCGCCCCGTAAGCACACAACAGTTCCAACAGCCGCCCCTTGATATACGGCGAGCCGTGAATCGCAAACTCTACCACATCCTGCCCGGTGAATGAGTGCGGGGCCGCAAAATACGTTACCAGGGCTTTGTCCAATACTTCGGCCCCGTCCAACAAGGTGCAAAAGGTTTGCCGCCGCGGCTCCCACGCGCGTGCGCGCGCAACCGTACGGTTTAAAATTTCAAGCGCTTGCGGGCCGGAAAGCCGAACGATAGCCACAGCTCCGTTTGCCGGGCCGCTAGCCAATGCACAAATGGTATCAGTTTGCATATAAGATATTTTACTATTTTTGGGCGGCTTTTGAGTAGGTCCTAATTGCCCTAGGAACTAGGTCCTTTGGCCCTGGTTTTTCCCCTCACAAACCGCTACAATACAAGTATGAAACACACTCCCCTTTGTATCCTTTTAGTGGGCCTGCTTGTGGCGGGGCCCTCGGCGTATGCCCAAAAAAAGGTAAATTATCAATCCCTTATTAAAAGCATTGTGGAAACTCCCGCCCGTACGGCTCAACTGACCAAAAACCTAACGGACCGGCAACTAAGTACATTGCTTACCAAAATGGAACAACAAAATGCCGCCCTGGAACGCCAAATTGCCGCGCAGCAAAAACTGCAGGCAAATGTGCTTTCCCAATCCCGTGCGTCCGTGTTCCGGGTGATTCCCTCCAAAAACCCAACCCAACACTCGCTTTCGGGTTCGTTATTTAAAACTACTTACCAAGGGCAAGAAGAAATTTACGGTGCGGTTCCTATGCACATTTTGCGCGATGCGGCGGTGGAAGCAGGGATGATATCTTATAAATTTACCGCTGCGGTACAAACCCCGCAAGGCATACAAGCAATTCCGGCGTGGGTGGTGCAGCTTTCTTCTAGCACTACGGGAGATTTGGCCTTAGTCAAATTTAGAAAAGAGGACGAGCCCTTGCTTTCCGCCTTGCCGCTTAGCACGCAAGCAAATACTTTTCCGCAGCAAGTTTATTCCGTAGGATACGCGCGCAGTATTTTGACCGAGCAAGCTTTTCAACTGGTGGGCACTACGTCCGGCGGTATTTTAACCGCGCAGATTCCTGCCGCCTACCACGGCGAGCGTGCCGGCTATTGCGGCAGCCCGATTGTAAACGAACAATCCCAACTGGCCGGGGTACATATTGGCAGTGAATATTTATCTGAACAAAATTCCGTAGATGAACTGCGTAATGCCTTCCGCTTGCACCGCCCGAAAGTGAAAAAAGGCGACGTGGGGTACGTGGCCCCGGCCTCTTTCCTGCAAGAACTGGTAAATGCCTATCACAAACCGTCCTCCAAACCCCTTGCCGTACGTTTGGGCGGGTATGAAATTACGCATCTGTCTATCAATGAGTATGTGTCGGAAATTGAACTATTAGATAAAGACCTTAAGCAACTTTGGCATAAACAAATAGACTATAAAGTGTCTTATTCGGCGGCGGAAGTGGCGCTGCGTTTTCAACCCCAAGTGGCGTACGTGCGGGTGCACATTGGGCGCAGCCATTGGGTAAAAAATGAAAAAGGGTGGTACGTAGAAAATACGCCCAACATGTCCAGCGTACTGTACCCGTTACCGCCCGCGGCACTGCGAAAATAGTTTTTTCCCTTGAATTTTATGGTAACTCCCTTATACTTAAAAGGTAAGGGAGTTTCTTTTTAGTGAGGAACTTGATTATGTATAAGCTCACTTTGTCGTTA
>CACXHA010000089.1 GCA_902767385.1 uncultured Elusimicrobium sp. | reverse complement strand
CTTAAAAGCCGGTGCCTTGCCTGCCCCGGTGCGCGTGATTGAAAAGAAAACCATCGGGCCGACCTTGGGTGAAGACTCTATTAAATCGGGTCTGTCTGCTTCCGCGATTGCGTTTGTAATCATCTTGCTCTTTATGCTGGTGTATTACAAAGCGGCCGGTTTTATTGCCGACGTTGCCCTGGTGCTCAACTTTATTTTAACCGTAGCCATTATGAGCTATTTCTCGGCTACGCTTACGCTACCCGGTATCGCGGGTATGATTTTGTCCTTAGCCATGGCCATTGACGCCAACGTGCTGATTATTGAACGTATGCGCGAAGAAAAACGCGCCGGCAAACCCGTTTACGAAATTATCAGCCTGGGTTACGACAAAGCCTGGAGTGCGATTTTTGACTCCAACATCACCACCATTATCGTGGGTGCGTGTCTGCTCCAGTTTGGTACCGGCCCCGTCAAAGGCTTTGCGGTAACCTTGATTATCGGGTTACTGGTCAGCTTGTTCACCGCCGTATTTGTCACGCGCGCGATTTACGAGCTTATTTTAACTTCTAACACCAAGGAGATCAGCTTATGATGAACTTGTTACCTAAAACACACATTGATTTCCTTAAATATAGAAAAGTATATTTTACGCTCTTTGGGCTCTTGCTCATCGGCGGTTTAATCTGCTTTTTTACCAAAGGATTTAACATGGGTATTGATTTTACCGGCGGTACGATGGTACAGGTAAAATTCAGCGCCCCGGTGGAAATGGAACAAATCCGCTCTGCGCTTAGCACCACAGGTGCCAACTCCGAACTGCAATCGTTTGGCGATAATTCCTACGCCATTAGCGAAAAAAGCACTTCGGACGAAGTAGGCGTGGTACAAGGACGCATTACCCACGCGTTGGATTCTTTACACGTGCCGTATACGGTATTGCAAACCAACTCCGTAGGGCCGGCCGTAGGGTCCGACATGACCGAACGCGCGCTGTGGTCCATTCTCTTGTCCATGGTGTTTATCATTATTTACGTGGCGTTTCGGTTTAGCAACATTTTGTGGGGTATTTCCGGCGTAGTGGCCTTATTCCACGACTTGTTCTTAATGGCGGTGGCGTTCTCGATTACCCAGCGCGAAATCGACCTGGTAGTTGTAGCGGCTTTCCTCACCGTAGCCGGTTTCTCTATTAACGACACCATCGTCATTTTTGACCGTATGCGCGAAAACGTACGCCTGCAACCCAAAATGAGCTTTGGGGAGCTGATTAACCTCTCTATTAACGAGACGTTATCGCGTACCATTATTACTACGCTCACGGTGCTGTTTGCGCTCGTAATCTTGTATTTCTTTGGCGGGGAAGTAATTAACTCCTTCGCCTTTGCCATGCTCATTGGGTGTATCTCGGGTGTGTACAGCACGATTGCGCTAACAACCCCCTTGGTCTACACCTGGAGCCACGGCAAATATCACGACGGTAGCGAAAAAGCCAACCAAGAGCAACTAGCCGCTCAAAAAAAGGTAGACACCTACCGCAACGCCAAACGGATTGTGCGCAACGCAGACAAAAATGCTCCGCGCCGTCCGCGCCGCAAACGCAAATAGTTGTTTTAGAACGGAGCCCCCTAATTGGGGCTCCGTTTAACGGTTTATAAAGGGGGCTTATCTTGTAGGCCCGGTTTATAAGTTGTTAAAAATCCTATGCGCAAAATTAAACGCTTTAAAATTACCTCTCGTTCCCGCGAAATTTTAAACCGCCTCATGCGGGAGTTGCCACTTTTACGACGGGCCGGATTTCAAAGCCAACCAGAAGTGTCGGCGTTTATTACCGAACTTTTTAAACAAATTGACCCCGGCGTGGTGTATGAATTTAACCAAGACGCCCATTGGGAACTAGATGACCAAAGCATTATCCACAAAGAAATGTTCTCGGCCTGTGCGGTTACGTTGGGCGACAAACTAACGCCGTACTTGGCGGCTTTGCCTAACGACGATAAACGCACCGCCGCTGTTACCGTTATTTTGGAATTTTTAAAAACGGCCATTAGCTTTGTGGCGGACCTGGTCAAAGAACAGGCACAGAAAGAAGAGTGCGAAACTTTAGATTTGCAATTTATTTATATCCCCCCCTTCGGGGCAGCGGGTGCGCCCAAAATGCTGCGCGAGGCACAACGCGTGGAAAAAGCGGTGGCAGACAAAGCCCTACCTAGCATTTTACCGCATCTAAAGGCAGATAAAATTGATGTTTCTTTGGCGCAAGACGGCTCTTTGTTGCCGCCGTACACCGCAGTATTTTTTGTGCCCTGGCAAAAAGCCAAAAAGAAAGGAAAAAAATAATGCATCACGAAGAGAAAGAATCGATTTCTTGGAAACACGTGCTTGGCTCTACCTTTGCGTGGTGGTACACGTTACTGCTGGGTTGGACAACCAAAATTTACTGGTTCAAAACCGATGAAGCCAAACAGTTAGAAGACAGCGGTGCCGGCATTATTTACGCCGCCTGGCACAACCAACAGCTCTTTTTATTGTACCCGTATAAGTACCAAAAGATTGCGGCACTTATCAGCCAATCTAGCGACGGGGAATATATTGCCCGCGTGCTGCCGCACTTTGGCATGATTGCGGTACGCGGGTCCACCTCCCGCGGCGGGGCACGTGCCATTATTAAGCTTATGCAAGCGGCACGCAAGGGCTACCGCCCCATGCTGACCCCCGACGGACCGCGCGGCCCGATTTACACCGTACAACCCGGTATTTTGTTTTTAGCCAAAAAGCTCGGCTGGCCGATTATCCCGGTGGGCACCGCCCTTTCGCACAAATTTAAAGCCGGGTCTTGGGACCGCATGCGCGTACCCTTACCGTTTGGCAAAACGGCACTTACGTACGGCAAAGCCGTATGGGTAAAAAGCGAGGAAGATTTTGACCGCGCCGCTAAAGAAATACAGGCCGAGCTCAACCGCTGCAGCGACGCGAGCGAGATGTTCTGCAACGGCGTGCATTTTGACAGCACCAAAGGGTAATTTCTTTGATACTTATAAATGAGCTGCCCCGCAATTTAATTTGCGGGGCCGTTTGTTTAGAGAATAAAAATGTAATTGTACTAAAACCTACAAAACTATTCTTTTAATTTCTGCGCGATTAGCTGCACGCACCCCTCTAAATTTTTGTCAATTTCAAAATTCCAAAAACGAATGATTTGAAACCCCATTTGCGTTAGTTCTTTGGTACGTCTTACGTCTTGCAGATTATCCGCATGCTGGGAACCGTCTACTTCAATAATCAGTTTCTTTTCCAAACATACAAAATCAGCAATGTACTTATTAGCAATAAGATACTGGCGACGAAAAGAAACCCCTAGTTGTTTGCCTTTTAAACATTTCCATAATTTAACTTCATGAAGTGTTAAATGGCGACGCTTATTGCGCGCCAGAGATTGTAAATGTTTAGAACGCAATTGATGAGTACGACCGAGCGGACGGGCATCTCCCTCCCTTGTGGAGGGAGTACCGCCGTTAGGCGGGGTAGGTGGGGCTATTAAGGTCTTTTTCCTATTTGGACCCTCTTTTGTCCCTAGTGGGACATTTTCCCCACAAGGGGGACAAATGTTTTGGAGATTCTTGCCCTTGTTCATTGTGCTATTTATATGTTAGGTACCTAACAAAAACCAAATTTAAAAAAGCCCCTCTTTTGTCCCTGGCGGGACATTTTCCTCACAAGGGGGACAAATGTTTTGGCTCATTTGCGTTTTTTAAAAGTTTTTTTTGCGGGCTTTTTGGTAACTTTTTTAACCGCTTTTTTAACGGATTTTTTTGCCGGAGCTTTAGCCGCTTTGGTGGCTTTTCCTTTTTTAGTTTCTTTAGCTAACTTGGCGGCAAATTCCTTCCAACCTTCCAAAGCCAAAGGTAACACTTCGTCCATGTGCTTGACGGGAATTAACGTCATCTCTTTGCGCACGCGTTCCGGGATTTCGCTCACATCTTTTTGGTTAGTGTGCGGATACAAAATGGTTTTGACCCCTTCGCGGTAAGCGGCTAAGAATTTCTCTTTGATTCCCCCCACCGGCAAAATACGCCCGGTAATGGTGACTTCGCCCGTCATAGCCAGTTTTTTCTTTACAGGCAATCCGGTCAGCAAACTGGTTAGTGCGGTGGTAATCACGCCGCCGGCGGACGGGCCGTCCTTGGGGATAGCCCCTTCGGGGAAGTGGATATGAAAATCGGTTTTGTGAAAATCGGTCTCTTTGCCGTAGCCGCGGCTTTGCACATACGTAAGCGCGGCACGCACCGATTCCTTCATCACGTTGCCCAGCATACCCGTTAAAATAAGCGCGCCTTTGCCGGGCAGTTTAGTGGCTTCAATGGTCAGCGTTTCGCCGCCCACGCTTGTCCACGCAAGCCCAGTGGCAATACCGACGCCATTATCTTCGGTGGCAAAGTTGGAGTATTTGGGTACGCCCAAAAACTCGTGCAGATTGGCCTTGGTCACGTGCACTTTTTTGGCACCTTCCACCACTTTGCGCGCGGCCTTGCGGCACAAAGAGCCGATCTCGCGCTCCAAATTACGCACGCCGGCTTCGCGCACATAGTCTCGCATTAAGAGGGAAACGGCGTCTTTGTCAATTTCCAGCTGCCCTTTTTTAAGGCCGTGCATTTTGAGTTGCTTGGGCAGCAGATAATTGCTCACAATGTCGTGTTTTTCATACTCGGTATACCCGTCAAAATCAATGATTTCCAAGCGGTCACGCAACGTAACCGGGATAGACGAGAGCGAGTTGGCCGTTGTAATAAACATTACTTTAGACACATCAAACGGCACGTCTAAAAAGTGGTCGGTAAATTCTTTGTTTTGCTCCGGGTCTAACAATTCCAACAAAGCGGCGGCCGGGTCTCCGCGCCAATCCGACCCCATTTTGTCAATTTCGTCCAACAGGAAAACGGGGTTAGAACTTTTGGCTTTGCTAATCCCCTGGATAATGCGCCCGGGCATAGAGCCGATATACGTGCGACGGTGACCACGAATTTCGCTTTCGTCCCGCACGCCGCCTAAACTCATACGCACAAATTTGCGCCCGATGGCACGCGCAATAGATTTGGCTAGCGAGGTTTTCCCCACCCCGGGAGCACCGGCAAAACAGAGCACCGGGCCACGCAAAGCGCCTGTTAATTTATTAACGGCTAAATACTCCAGCACGCGCTCTTTGGGTTTGGTAAGGCCGTAGTGGTCTTCGTCTAAAATTTGACGCGCTTTTTTTAGGTCCAATACGTCGGTGGTGGTTTTATTCCACGGCATATTGAGTAGCCAATCCAAATACGTACGCGAAACGGTGGCCTCGGGCGAGAAAGGCTGCATTTTGGACAAGCGGTCCAGCTCTTTATTGGCTTCTTCGGCGGCGTGAGGCGGCAGGCCGTTTTTCTTAATTTTGGCGCGCATAGCGTCTAATTCTTTTTGGAAATCGTCCTTTTGGCTCAGCTCTTTTTGAATCGCCTTCATTTGCTCATTTAAGTAATACTCTTTTTGATTTTTATCCATTTGCGCGCGAACTTTATTATGAATTTTATTTTCAATATCAATAATTTGAATTTCCGACGTAATGAGCTTTAGGATTTTTTCTAGCCGGTCTTTGATTTTAACCGCTTCCAAAATTTCTTGGCGTTGCGCCGTTTTGACAAGCATATTAGAGGCAATCGTATCGGCTAGTTTAGCCGGGTCGGTAATTTGGCGCAGGAAAGATACGCCTTCCACCGCCACCCGGTGCGAGATGCGGGCATATTTGTCAAACTCGTCAAGCACTTGACGCATGAGGGCCTGGACCACCGGGGAATTATCGTCCTCTTCCTCAATATATTCCACTTGGGCAAACCAGGCATTGGGGCCGGGGTTCACGTCCAACTTAATGACACGGGCGCGGGCCAACCCTTGCAAAAATACTTTTAAGGAACCATTAGGCAAGCGCAGATTTTGGGTGATTTGGCAAATAACGCCAAAATGATAGAGGTCTTTCTCTTTGGGATCTTCGTTTTCTGCCTCTTTTTGGGAAATAGCTAAAATGTAATTGCCCGGCGTGCGCAAGGCGTGTTCTACGGCGTTAATGGACTTCTCGCGGTCCACAGATAAGGGCAAACTCATCCCCGGGAACATCACCACATCGCGAATCGTTACCACCGGTACTACGGTAGGTAGCGAAAGTGTCAGTTTTTTAATTTCTTCCATAAAACCCCCCTAACTTATAAATCGTTGGTCCGGATATTACACTTTTTTTGACGGCAATACCCGGCCGTATGAGGTTATTGTAGCAAATTCTTTCAAAATTAGCAACTATTTTATTTGTCTGCTAATTATAAAGCAAAATGAACCCCGCATAAATCGTGCGGGGCAATTAAATTTTAATCGCGTTTCCAGTTGCGGCCCACCAGATTGTACAAATCGTTCCCTTCCAACAAAGACCAGGCATAACTAGCCAATTCGGCCTTTTGCCATTGTGGGTCTTGCCCGACTGTCCAATCAATTTGTGTTTTTTCTGCAAAATCAATAAGCTCATCAAATACGATGCGTAAGTTTTTCCGCAGGATGAATAAATGAGAAATGGCGTCAGCGTCCTTGGGGTGGACATCCGCACAGAGTTTTTCAAAAGCACTCAAGGCACGGCGTACTTCCATTAGATTTTGCGTGTCCACGCCGCCCATGACCGCATCCAGTACAATTAAATGCGTCATATCCACGTTTTCCAACGTATAATAACCTTGGTGGTAACTCTCTAACGGAATTTGATTTTTAAGCACTCCCTTAATCGTGCGGTAAAGTTGGGTGTTTTTGTAACCGGGATAAGCTTTATAAATACCGGATTCCGCATTTTCATCTATTTGCGAATAGGGAGCCGTATGTGTTTCCAAGCGGTTGTAAGCCAGTTCTAAGAGCTCGCGCGCAGTTGGGTTTTGGGGTAATTGTTCCCCTGCCATGCGCAAGGCCAAGAGTTTATCAGCCGCGGCGTGTTCTTCTTTAGTGAGTATAAATGGAGTATATTGACCGTACGTGTTATAGCCCCCCATTTCCTGAGGGTTGGAAAGCATTAAATACGCGTCCAACAAATTGGCATAGTCATCATCGTCCGTTTTAACCGGAAACCCATAGTTACCCAGCGTAATATGTTTGGGATAAACGGAAGTAAGCTCATATAACTGAGCATAACTGGTAGGCGTAAAACGGTCTCGCATCAAATGCTTTAAAAGCAAATAATTGGGAAATTCCCACAGAGTCCTTTCTTCATGAAACGGACTTTCCTCCACGGCCTGTTTTACATGCAGTTGCGCCCAGTCGTAAAGATAAGGATTCTCTTTGAGGGATTTATCCGGGTGGGCTACCCGCCACAAATAACCGGCTTGCGTAATGGTGACCAAGTCAATATCTCCTCCAAATTCAAAGGCCTGTTTGCGTCCAATAACCGTTTTGTAAATTTGGTGTTCAAAAAACGGAGCTCTTTGAATAAGGGCGTCATCGTCTTTGGGAAGCGTTTGCTTGGCGGCGAAGTGCATATTTGGATAGATTCGCGAAGCATTGGGGGACGGAATATATCCAAACACCGGATGATAAAAATAAGACCCCATGCGGGTGGTAATTACTTTACCGGGCAGTTGTTTAGCCGCTTGGCGGCTGACGGCTACGTCCAACGCTTTGGCCAAGTTTTTGACCTTGTTTTGGGCGCAAGAAGGCACAGCGACTAACACCCCTAATACAATAAGAAATATGCGTTTTAAGTCCATGTTTAAATTATAACTTTTAAGGATAAGAGCACACCATAGGCCAAAAGACCTAAGACATAGTGGGACCTATTTTTCTGCTTCAATCAATGCGTAGCTGGCTACACCGCCGTTGTCGTCTTTACAAACAACCACTTCAAAAGTGTGTTCTTGGTACTTGCCCCGGGCGGTACGCAGCTCTAGCGTGATGTTAAAGGATTGCCCGTCGGCTTCACGGGCCGCATCTTGGAAAGAGCGTTTAGCAAAATCTTCGTTACGGACTACCTCGCTAAAGAAATTGCGGCCAAGCAGATTTTTCTCGCGTAGGTCCACTAGGTTAAGTAAGGCCTGGTTGACAAAAGAAACTTCATAATCTAAATCAATCAGCACAGCCGGTTTATCCACGTGTTCTAACGTGCGGGCAAACGCGCGGGAAGCTTCGCTTAGCATTTTGCCTGTTTGGCGCAGCTCAATACGCATCCCGAGTAGGCGCGAAAGTAGCCCCATCAGTTCTTCGGTCCCGGTATCAAAACTGCGGCGCGGTTTTTGGGCAGCAAAACAAAGTGCCCCCATCACTCTCCCCCCCACTAAAAGCGGGGCCGCCACCAAAGCACCTAATCCTTTTTGGGTGTGCAAACAATCTTTGCACCCCGCAACTGACAAATCCGGCCATAACAGCACGTTTCCGTCAGTAACCCCGTATAAACACTCGTCCGTGGGGAAGACACTCATGCGCTCAAGTCCTAATTCGTTGGGAGTAACGTACATCAGGTGGGTTTCAAAATTGTCTTCCTGCGAAGCAAACCGAAGCACAAACCCTACGTCCGCGCGGAATACTTTAAGCCCAAATTCCAAAATTTTGTCTACTTGCTGGGTAATGGATAAACCCGGTTGACTGGTAATTTGGTACAGTTCGCGCACTTGCGCGGCGTGCGAGTGACCCTGCGAAGTATCCTTAAGCCACATAATTACTTCTTCCCGCCCGGCAATTGGAGTGATACTGGCTTCAAAATAGCGGGTGGCATCGGCCAGTTTCCACTCCAAATCAAACCCGGTTGCCACGTTCATAGACAATGCTTCCTTAACGGTAAGCACCGCGCGCTGAGCGGTTTGTTTATCCCAGTATTGCTTGGGAGTTTTGCCTAAAAACAATTCTTCGGCCTGTTTGGAATTTAAGTACGGCAAATTGGAAAACACTTCCAACCCTTTGCCGCTACTGTTCATTTTAATATAGATGCCCGGCAGAGCGGCGCGTACGCTATTAAGCTCCAACGCTTCGCTGGACGTGCGTGACCACGTATCCCGTTCGGCCGAAATATCCCGCAACACCGCCAATACCGCCGGTGCACCCGGTAAATCCAAGGTGGTGAGCGTCAGTTGCGCTTCAAACGGCTCGCCGTCTTTGCGGCGCACCGCGCTGGAGAAAACTGCCTTACCTTGCGCAGCCAACTCTTTTTGCGCTTTGGTTAGTTTCTGTGCGACGGTTTCTGTCTTACTGCTCACCAACAAATCTTTGAGTTGCATGTGGATAAGCTCATCTTGGGTAAATCCCACCTTTTCGGACAAATGCTGACTTACGTTATCAAGCGTGGCTAAATGCCCATGGTGCAACAGTACAGAAAACACAATTCCGTTGGTGGATTCCAACAACGCATTTAATTGGGCCGAGCGTTCCTCCAACACTTTCATCAGTTGCAGGTGGACGGTACGGTTGCGCAGTACAAACAAGTAGCGGCCACCCTCTTCCTTAATACCCGTTAAACGTACGGACACTTTTTCTAGGCCGCTGGCGGGGTTAATAAAGTAATCCCGGTTGGAAAGAACCCCGGTATTTGCTAGCACACCTAAGTCGGCCTCAAAAGAAGCTTTGGAATCGTCGTCCATAATGTACTGAATCTTTTGACCGATAAGTTCTTGCTCGGAAAGTTGGCATAAATCGCAGAATAAATCGTTACAAGAAACCATGGTAAAATCAGCCGAACAGAGCACATACGGCTCGCTGTTGGGCAGTACCAGCAT
>CACXHA010000088.1 GCA_902767385.1 uncultured Elusimicrobium sp. | reverse complement strand
TAATATTTTGCAAGCTACCTTTTTAGCTATGCGCCGCGCGGCCCAAAAATTTTTGAAAATGCCGGACTCTTGCGCGCTCATTGACGGCCCATACCCCGTAAAAGACCTACCCCTAAAACAGGCCCCGATTATTGACGGGGATGCGAAATCCCTTGCGATTGCGGCGGCCAGCATTATTGCCAAAGTAACGCGGGACCACTATATGGCAGTGCTAGACACGCTTTACCCCGGTTATGACTTTGGCGGACACAAGGGTTACGGTACCGCTAAACACATGCAAGCTTTGCGGGAACTGGGCCCTTGCCCCGAACACCGGCGGACCTTTGGCCCGGTGCGCAAGCTACTGCCGGGGAACGGACTGTTGCCATGAACGAACAAGGTGCTGCGGGAGAAGCACAGGCCGCCGAATATTTGACAAAAAAGGGATACCAAATACTGGCACGCAATTACCAAGCTACCGGCGGAGAACTGGATTTGGTGGCCCGGCTTAAAAAAACGCTTGTGTTTGTGGAAGTGAAACAGCGCAGTTATAGTGCGTTTGGCGGGCCGATAGCCGCCGTTACCAAAGCCAAGCAACTGCGCCTTGATAAAGCGGCTGTGCAGTTTATCAAAACGCACCCGGACATAGACTACGGCGATATACGATTTGATGTGATTTGTATTTTACCCGAAGGGATAGAACACATAGAAAACGCGTTCTGCCCGCTGAGGATGACCTTATAGGAGGAACTATGACCCAACTAGCATTAATTAAAAAAGCCGTTACGTTTATTAATAAAAAAACTAAAAACTTTAAACCGGAAATTGCCTTAATTACCGGTTCGGGATTGGCAGGATCTGTGCCTGCGCTTACCCAAAAAGTAACGATACCCTACGCCGCCATCCCCGGTTTTCTGCGCAGCACCGTACCCGGACACACCGGTAATTTGATTTTTGGGGTGTATAAAGGACGTAAGATTGTAGTCATGCAGGGGCGTTTCCACTATTACGAAGGGCACCCGATGAAAGACTTGGCCATTTCAATCCGCACACTCAAAATGTTAGGTGTAGAAAAGCTGTTGGTGTCCGCAGCGGTAGGGTCTATGGATATGAAGTTAAAGCCAGGCTCTTTATGTGTGCTCAAAGACCACATTAACTTTATGTGCAATAACCCTTTAATCGGCAACCACGACCCGGCCTTTGGACCGATGTTTTTTGATTTGACCGTTGCCTACGATAAAGAGATGCGTAAAGTAGCACTGGCCGCCGCCAAAAAAGCGCACATTAACGCCGGAGAAGGGGTGTATTTGGCCGTTACCGGCCCCAACTTTGAGACCCCCAGCGAAATACAAATGTTCAAAAAATGGGGTGCTACCGTAGTAGGAATGTCCGTAGTGCCGGAAGTATTAGTGGCCCGCCAATGCGGGATTGCTGTACTGGGGTTGGCGTGGGTAACTAACCTGGGGTGCGGAATTTCCAAAACACCGCTTTCACACGAGGAAACCATCCGCGAGACGAAAAAAATTGAAGGAAAGTTCAAAGACTTACTAGAAATTTTGTTTGTAAAACTGTAAGGGGATAAGGTGAATATGCTGAGCAACGACAACTCAGCATGACAATAGAAGGGCCCCTCACCTGCCCTTTGGGCATCCTCTCCCGCAAGGGGCGAGGAAGGAAAAACGATGGCAGCCAGTATTAAAAGATTAGGAAAGGAAACTCTTATTTACGGTACGTCAACGGTGTTGGCGCGCCTGCTTAATTTTTGCTTGGTTCCGTTCTATACCTACTACTTGCTGCCGGGTGACTACGGCGTAATTGCTACCACGTTTGCGGTGATTGCGTTACTCAATGTAATCTTCTTATTCGGCATGGATCAAAGCTACCTGCGCTTTGCCAGCGAACACGAACAAAAAACGGATGTATTTCAACATTGTTTTTACGGGGTACTGCTCAACGGAGTGGTACTATCAGTACTCTTGTGGCTGTTTGCCAAGCCTTTTGCGGCGCTGATTGGAATAGGCACGCAGTACGGCTACATTATACACTTAGCGGTGTGGGTACTGCTCTTGGATGTACTTAATATGATTCCTTTTACCAAGCTACGCTTAGAACGGCGGCCCTGGTATTTTGCCGGTGTGCGAACGGCCTCTATTGTAGTAAACGTGTTGGGAAACATCTTTTTTATTGCGGTGCTGCACAAGGGGATTGCGTCTATTTTATGGGCTAATATTTTTGCCTCATTGACGTCTTTATTGTTATTATCCCCGGTGGTGTGGCAAGAATTATTGGCTAAAAAGCCGCAATTTCAAAAAGAATTGGCGCGCGGGATGCTTAAATTTGCCTGGCCGTTTGTACCGTCGGGCCTGGCCAGTTTGTTTATTAGCGTAATTGATAAACCGATTTTGGTGCATTTGGTGGGGCTTGCCCAAGTAGGGATTTACCAGGCCAATTTTAAAATTGGTGTATTTATGATGCTGCTGGTATCTATGTTTGACCAGGCGTGGCGGCCCTTCTTTTTGGCGCACGCCAAAGAACCCGAAGCCAAACAGACCTTTGCGCGGGTACTGACGTACTTTACTGCGCTGGGAACTTGGTTTTTACTGGGGCTAGCGTTCTTAATGCCGCCGATTATACAAAGTAATTTATTTGGAAATTTCCACTTAATTAGCCCCAACTATTGGAGCGGGCTAAATGTAATCCCGTGTGTGTTAACCGGTTACTTTTTCTATGGGCTTTATGTGAACTTTATGATTGGGCCCGTAATGACCAAAAAGACCCGCGTTTTGCTATGGATTACACTTTTAGGAGCGGCGGTCAGCATTACAACCAACTTATCTTTAGTCCCCCACCTGGGCATTTTAGGGGCCGGGTGGGCCGTTGCCTTAAGCTATGGCTCTATGGCACTGGCGTTATTCTTATTTACCCAAAAACATTATACACTGCCGTACGAGTACAAAAAACTTGGCTGCATAGCCGCGGCGTGCATACTGGCCGCGCTTGCGGTTTGTTTAGTAGATAAAAATGCCGCGCAACTTACCCTGGGAGTAAAAGTAGGGCTCTTGACTCTTTACCCGCTAGTGATGTGGAAAATTGTAAGGGGTTAACGTTTCTTTTTGAAGTACAACCACAGGTAAGCCGCACTAGCCATTTGTAGCGTAAACGCCGCCGATACAACCACATACTGATACACTTTTAGCGTTTCTACCGATGGATGAAATGCCCAGTAGTATATTTTGCCAAAGCATTGCAAAAGTGGAATAAACGTAAAATCCAACGTAGTAAATAAAGCAATTATCCCTTGCAACAAAGTAAGCAAACAAACAAATTTTTCACGCGCTAAAATAAAAAATACCTGCGCCGCGTACAAAATAAAATAACCTAAATGTAAGCGAAATAACAGGCCGCCCTCAAATAAATCCCGCACTAAAAGCACCGCATTAACCGCCACGCCCAACACACACAGTAAGCAGATTAGCTGCACAAAGAACGGAAGTTTTGCAAAGTTTTTAAATAATTTACCCATATTAACGAGAAGTTACCAAAGCCGCTTTGCGAGAGTGAACCTCTTTGGCAATTTGGATAAGACGGTCCAAAATGTCGGCGTAGTTTTCCCCGCTGGCCTCAAAGAGTTGCGGAAATAAACTGGTTTCACTCATACCGGGCAAAGTGTTAATTTCGGACATATAATACTGCCCTGCTTTGTCCATTAAAAAATCTACGCGGGCTAGGCCATAGCCTTGCACCGCCTTAAATAGTCTTTCGGCATCTTGGCGCATGGCCTCTGCCGTACGAACGGGAATATAAGCGGGCACTTGGGTTTCACACCCGCCCGCCACAATATACTTGGCATTGTAATCAAAAAATTCACCGGCGATGGTGCGCAGTTCGCCGCAGGCGGAAGTTTTAACGGTGCGACCGTCCCCATAGACGGCGCAGAAAATTTCGCGCGCGTGGTCCACCCCTTGTTCAATCAGCGCGTCCGTATCAAACTGAAGAGCACTGTCAATGGCACTTTGCAATTGTTCTATATGGGTAACGCGGGTAACCCCTACAGAAGAACCTAAACGCACCGGTTTTACAAATACTGGCAAACGCTCTTGCGCCCATTTGGAAAGGGCCTCTTTGTCATACGCAACCCCGCGCGATACTTTTTGATAAGGAACAACGGCAATGCCGGCCTCGTGCGCCAAAAGTTTGGTAAGCTCTTTGTCCATACCTACGGCAGAGGTAAGCACTCCGCAACCTACGTACGGGATATTAAGCGTTTCTAAAAAACCTTGTAAAGTGCCGTCTTCACAGTTAGTGCCATGCACCACCGGGAAAACCACATCGGCCTGGATGGTAAAACTACCGTCCAGCGCTTGCAAGATGCCGTCCGGGCAGAGGACCGGAGTAACAGGAACATCCTGCGGGGTTTGTTCGCTACAAGCTTGTTGTAAAAACCAATAGCCTTGCTTGCTGATAAAAACGGGATAGATTTGGTATTTGTCCGGCTGAGCCCCCAGCAAACGGCACACCGTTTGCGCACTATGGACAGAGACTTCGTGCTCGGTAGATTTGCCACCGTATAAGATGATGACTTTGATGGGTTGCATTTAGCGGTTCTCCCGGAAGATAGACCACTTCATGCGGCCGATAAAACTGCTTGTTTTTTCCAAGAAATCTCCCCCTTCCAAGAAATCATCTTGCGGGACGGGATCGGCCACTTTAATTTCGGGAAGTTCTTTTTCTTTTGCTTCTTTAGCAGGAACTGCTTTGGGCGTAGCCGGGGCGGAAATAAATTCCCACTCCTCTTCCGCCGGGGAAGCCGCTAATTTGCGGCCTAGCGAGTGTAACACCGTCGGCTTAGAAGGACTTTGCGGCGTGGAAGTAGGCAAAACGGGGGTGTTCTTTTTGGCGCGCGCCTCGGCATATTGCTCCACCACACGGGCGGCTAATAAAGCGGCACTGGTTTGACGGACCGGTTGCGCCGGAGCTACTGTAGAGGGCGGCAGCACGGGCGCCGCGGGGCGAACTACCTCTTCTTTAGGGGCGGTCGGAGCTTCCGCCGTTGGTTTTTGCGGTTGCGGCACTAAGGGCTGCACTAAAGCCGCTTCTTTAGCGGTTAAGGACACTGTCTTGGCTTGCAAATGCTTAACTTGACGGGCCAAAGCCGCATTGCGCTGCGCTAAGGCGGCACTGCGTTGGGTAAGCTCCGCATTGGCCTGGCTTAGCGATTTATTGTCTTGCTTAAGTTGTGTATTGGTGTGCGCCAAATCCGCATTGTATTGCGTAAGCGCTGCTTTTTGCTTACCGAGGGTTTGATTGTCCTGCGTGAGCTGCGTGTTGGTACGTGATAAAGCCTCGTTATGCTGGGTAAGCGTGGTGTTTTGCTGACCTAAGGTTTGATTTTCCTGCGCGAGTTGCGTGTTGGTACGCGCCAAGTCCTCATTGTGTTGGGCAAGCGAGGTATTTTGTTGGCCCAAGACCTCAATTTTTTGCTTGAGTTGGCCGATAATAGAATCGTTCTGATTCATTTTGACAACAAGCTCTTTGAAGTTCTTTTCCAAAGCGTCTTTTTCGCGGCGGATTGTTTCAAGCGAAATTTGGGATTGTTCCAGCTGGACGGCTAAACGGTCGCGCTGTTCTTCAAGCGTGCGCAACTGCGCCGTAAACGCAGCCGATTGTTTGTTGTGCTGGTCGGCATGTTGGGTTTGCAAGGCAGACATGGTTTGCTTGAGTACTTGAAGCTGTTGCTCTTTATCGGCCAGTTCCGCTTTTAACACTTCTTTTTGCGTGGCGGCTACCTGCAATTTGGTATTTTGCGCTTTTAAAGATTCAATCTCTTCCACCTGTTTCATGCACGTGTCGGACATTTCTTTAAGTTGCGTTTCTAAGGTGGTAACTTTTTGCTGATATTCCTGCTTAATGGAAATAATGCGCCCTTCAAAATTAAAGGCTTTAAAGCGCTCTTCGGCGGCGTTTAGTTGGTCGCGCAGAGACAGAATTTCTTTGGCTTGATCCGCCGATTTTTTAAGGGCTTCCAATTTTTCTTGCTGGGTGCGTTTAATTTCGCGGTCCAGGGCGCTGTTAACAGCTTTTAACTGGGAAGCTTTTTGACGCAAGCTGTTAAAGAGGCGTTATTGCTCGTCGCGCTGGTGGCGAAGCTGGGTAATTTCCTGCTCG
>CACXHA010000087.1 GCA_902767385.1 uncultured Elusimicrobium sp. | reverse complement strand
GCTAATATCGGTAATTTGTTTGGCTTTGACCCATTTCCCTTCTTCGGGGATCGGGGCCGGCTCATGTTTGGCGCCTTTGCAGACGCAGCACATGGCTTGTACTTCGGGGGTGCATTTTTCACAACTCATGCATTTGTCTCCTATAATAAGAATATCTATCACTGTATTGTACCATTTTTAACACCCACGCGGAAAGTATATAATTCGTCATCCCCGCGTGTCACATAAGGTGTCATCCTGAGGGATTGTTGCTCAGGATCTCCACCTTAAAAAGAGTAGATGCTGAGCAAAAACTTCTCAGCATGACACCCTTTTGACACACTATAAACACCCGCTGGGCAGGACACTATGCATAGGCCCTTTTTGGGCCGCTTGCGCCAGGGAACCGAACAGAACGGGCAGGTTTTCAAACTATTTTTTTATCCCGCTAGGCGCGAGGGAGGAAGGAATACTGGCGGCACGCGCGCGATAGCGCGGAGGTATCCGCCCGACCAAGCAACAAAGCGGGAGGAAAAAATAGAAAGAAAACACTTGACAATACTTACATTATTTACTATTATATAGACCGTAGCGTCCGCTACGCTTTAGTAAATCTTACACAAGGAAGTTTTATGAAAATACCGTATGTCAAACTCTATACGGCCGACTTACTGGCCGCTAGCCGTTATTTAACGGCGCAACAAATCGGCGATGCGATTTTGGCCCTGTGCGAAAGTGCCTTTGAAAATGACACCGCTTACACCCCCGATACCGCGCGCGAAGAAGCATTTTTTAATATGCTTTTAAACTGGAAAGAGGAAGCTCAAAGGGCTTACAAACAAAACAAAAAAGTAGCGCAAAAAGCGGCCCGGGCACGCTGGAAAAAACAAGCCGTTTCAGGCGATGCGCCGAGCATTTCAAGTGCTTGCACTACCCCCTTATGCCAAACAGAAACAGAAACAAAAACAGAGACAGAACCAAATACAGAAACAGAAAATATAAATATATTTACTGCGCAGCCAAAGGCCGCGCAGAGTAACCCCACTCTTTCCCCTGCAAAAAAATTACCTTTACCTGCAGAATTTGTAGACCAGGTAATTGAACGTTTTGAAAAGCCCATAGAAACCGATACGCAAAAACATATCTTTCTCAAACGAAACGCACGCTGTTTGAAAGATATTTTGGATTTTTGTGATCACAATATCGTGTTAGCTTTACAAACAATTTCTGTTTGTGCCCGGCGATTACAACAAGCGGGGTTTTCGGGTGGGTATGAGGCCGTATGCCGCCACCTGCCCGAGTATTACGATAAAGCCAAAAAAGAACTGACGGAGCAAGGCTATGATTGAAAACCCAAAAAAACCTGTCGTATGTACCGACGCCAACCAAAAATTACGCCAAGGCCTTACGTTGGTGCCATACTGGGCGTATGACGAACGCGGGAAACTCACAAACTACTGCAAATGGGTAAAGTTACGGCGCGGGGAAAGTATCGCACAGGCGGCGCAACGGCTCAATGTTACCCCGCCCGAACCCCACTGGACGCCCGAGTTAAAAACCAAAGTAGCGCAAATTTTACGGGAAATAGCGTTGGGGAGTGACGATAACCTTCCTCGGCAATGACTCCTTTTTAATGATGATGGGTTACGCGCGGACAGGACGTGTGCGGCTTACATAAAAAACCCCGCCGTTAAGGCGGGGCTGTAAAACGCAAGTTACGTGGCCTAATTATTTGCCTTCAGCCGGCTTGGCATCGGCAATTTTTTCTTCTACCGTCGTCAAGGGGTTGATTTGCACTTTAATTTTGGCAAACACCGTGGGCTTTAAGTAAATGCTTACTTCGGTGTCACCCAAGGCTTTAATGGGCATGTTCAGTTCAATGGCGTCTTTGCCCAGTTTGTGGCCCAGTTCGCTAAGGGCTTTGTAAATGTCTGCCTTGTTGACAGAACCAAACACCACACCATCAGCGTTAACGGTTTTGGTAAACGGCAAGACAATCCCGTTTAGTTTTTCCGCCAAGGTGCGCGCTTGCGCCAGTTCGGCCTCAATGCGTTTTTGTCGGCGTTCGGCACCTAATTGCCAATTTTTAATAGCACCTTCGGTGGCGATTTCCGCCAAGCGGTGCGGGACTAAAAAGTTGCGCGCGTAGCCGGGTTTTACGTCCACCACGCTACCCACCATACCTAAGTTCTTTACGTTTTGTTTCAAAATAACTTTCATAGAAACCTCGCTTATTTCTTAGGTAAGGAATAGGGCAAGATGGCCAAGTTGCGGTCCCGCTTAATAGCGCGGGTAATTTGGCGTTGGTGCTTGGCGCAAGTGCCGGTAATGCGGCGGGATAAAATTTTGCCGCTTTCCATCGTAAAAGATTTTACGAACTGGATGTTTTTGTAGTCAATGCTGTCCATCTTTTCAGCGCAAAGTTTGCATACTTTGCGTCTAGACTCAAAGCGCCGTTTGCCAAACGGGCGGGCCGGGCGTTCACCACGCGCAGCAGCCGGTGTGGCAGCAGCCGGAGCGGTAGCTTCGGCAGCCGGGGCTTGAGTGTTATTAATTTCTTCAGCCATTTTTATATCTCTCTTTTTTTAAGTTAGAAAGGCACGTCATCTTCCGCCACGTCAGTGGTAGGGACGTCGTCTTTCGCAGCGGGAGCTACGCCTTCGTTATCGTAGGAGGCGCCCGCCGCTCCAAATTCTAAGATTTGGATTCGGTTGGCAGTTACCTGCAAGTTTCTGCGGGTCTGCCCGGTTGTTTTATCGGTGTACTCGCTGAGCGTCAAACGGCCCTCCACACTAACGGGAGTGCCTTTTTTGAGGCGGTCTTTACACCGTTCAGCTGCCGCGCCCCAAATCACGATAGGAACATAAACAGGATCGTCTTTCCACTCGTTTGTGGTTTTATCTAAATATCTGCGGTTGGCCGCAATATCACAACGGCACACTGCCTGGCCCTTTTGCGTAAACGCCACATT
>CACXHA010000086.1 GCA_902767385.1 uncultured Elusimicrobium sp. | reverse complement strand
GTTTTTGAAACCGGTTTTTTGGCTACTTTGCGGATTGCCTTTTTGGAAACAGATTTTTTAGCAGTCTTTTTAGCAACTTTTTTTGTAATTGGTTTTTTCACCGATTTTTTAGTTGCTTTTTTAACTGTTTTTCCCTTTCTCTTGTGGGAAGCGGCCCTTTTTTGCGCCAGGTGCTGCTTGGCTTGTGCCACTTTATGACGAATCAATTTAGCTAGTGGGCTATCATCTATTTCTTCACCCAAAATATTCGTTTTTACACGCGGACGCATAGCCGTATGCAACTTGGTAGTACGAAAATCTTGCGCGGACATTTCCAACACGCCGGCTTTCTGTGCGGCATAACGTAAAGTACGGATGGCACGCTCTTCAATCTGGCGCACCCGCTCACGAGACAAACCCATAATCTCGGCCACTTCGCCCAACGTTTTGGGGTTGTTATCGTCCAACCCATAGCGCATCACGATTACTTGGCGGTCCCGTTCTTGCAGGTCATCTAAACTTTGTTTTAAATTGGATTGGTCCTCGTTAGCGACAAATACATCATGCGGATTTCCTTTGCCGTCGTCACTAATCATTTCTTCCAATGTCATTTCATCTTCTTCACGCACTAGGGCCGTTAAAGAATCCACCCCTTTGGCCGCATTTAGGGTATCCATAATGGATTTGACCTGGCGAGCGCTTAAATCCAGCTCTTCCGCCATTTCCCGCAAGGACGGATCACGCCCATTGGCTTCCTTAAGCTCGTTCCACGCTTTAAACCAACGTTTCAAATTGCCCCACGCGTGCGAAGGAATTTTAATAGAACCCGATTGTTCCTCAATGTATTTGCGGATATACTGCTCAATCCAGTAAATAGCATAGGTAGAAAAGCGATACCCCTTTTGAGGTTCAAACTTTTCAATGGCTTGCATGAGCCCTAAGTTTCCTTCTTCAATTAAATCCATCAGCTCCATGCCAGGCCGTTGAAAGCGTTTAGCCGTCGGTACCACCAGGCGCAAGTTCATTTCCATAATGCGGTTCTTGGCCTTTTCGTCCCCTTTTTTAACTAACTTCCACAGCCGCGCCATTTCTTCGCGGTCAATCTCTTGGGTAATTTTACCTAAGTGTTTAAAATATTCGGTTACACTGTCAAGTTCTGTGTATTCCATAAAAGTATCATAGCAAATTTTGCATAAAGATGCTTACCTGCGTGGCAGTCCTTTAACTTCCCAAAACCTAGTTTTTCACCGTTGCCCACCTTGACATTTTTTGCTATAATGGCAACACGATGAGTGAAGATATTAAATTTAGCACGGCCGGTTTCCGCGCCGTTACTGCCGGTGGTTTAACTGCCTTAAACGTGCAGCGCTTAGCTTACGGGATTTCCGAACACATTTTGGAACATCCCTTCTATGGTTTTGAAGGGGAAGGGTACAAAAAACATTGCCAAGCCCAAGGGAAAAAGATGAAAAAACCCCTGGTCTTGGTGGGGTATGATACCCGCTTTTTGTCCAAGCAACTAGCCTACGTAGCCGCCAACGCTTTTGTGCAAAACGGAATTGCCGTAAAAATTGACGAACTGCCGCTGCCTACCCCGGTAGCGGAGTGGGCGGTACTTAACGAATGCGCTTTGGGCGCCCTGGTTATTACCGGCAGTGAAGGAGAATATTTTGTAAACGGCGTAAAATGGATTTCTTATTACGGCGGAATTGCCAACAATGAAATCATGGAAGATATTCAAAAGCGCATTCCCTCCACCAATGCACAAATTTTAAAAGCTTCTTCTACGGACTTTAACGAGTTAAACGCCGCCGTTATTGTAAGTAAAGATTTCCGCAAAGGATATTTAGCACGCATGAACAACTTAATTAATACGCGTGCGCTAAAAGCGTCCAAACTTAAAGTAGCGGTAGACCCGCTGCATGGGGCAGCTAAAAATTACTTGCGGGCATTCTTAGAGAAAAACGGCGTTACCGTGGAAGGAATCCACGAAGAAGATGACGTTTTATTTGGCGGGAAAATCCCTAACGCCGGCCCGGTTAGCTTGCAGGAACTCAAAAAACTCGTCGTCAGCAAGAAACTAGCTTTGGGGTTAGCTTGTAACCCCGATTGCGATAAATTCGGTTTAATAGATTGCGAAGGGAATTGGATTTCCGCCAACGAAATTGCTCCCATGCTTCTGGACCACTTAGTACGTAATAAAAAACAAAAAGGACGTGTGTGCCGCAGCGTAATTACTTCTAATTTGGTAGACCAAGTAGCCAAAGGCCATGGCCTTATGTTGCGCGATACCCCCGTTGGATTTAAATATATCACCGAGCTCATGATTTCGGGCCAGTATGTAATGGGCATGGAAGAATCCGGCGGAATTGCAATTGCCAATCATATTCCCGACAAAGACGGCCTGTTGGCTTGTTTATTAGTGGTAGATTTGTTAGCCACCGAAAAGAAATCTTTTAAGCAACTTAAAAAAGAGTTTTATAAAAAATACAAGCAGCTGTTTGATCAAAAAGTCAGTATTGCCAAAACGGAAACTGAAATTAACCGCATCATGGAACGCTTGGATATTAAGCCACCGCTGTCTATCAACAAAACTTCCGTTTGGCGCATTGACTCTACCGACGGGTTTAAGTTTATCTTAAAAGGCGGCAGTTGGCTGGCTATCCGCCCTTCCAGCACCGAGCGGCTCATCCGCCTCTATGCGGAAGGACCTGATGAAAAATTACCCGCGGCACTAATTAAAGAAGGCAAAAAAATTATAGACAGCATTGTGTAACCTAAGGAGTTTACATGGCGAAAATTGCAAAAATTGCAGCCCGGGAAATTTTAGATTCCCGCGGATATCCTACGGTATCGGCAGATGTCTATTTAGATGACGGCAGTGTGGGATGCGCCGCAGTTCCCAGTGGGGCTTCCACCGGTTCGCACGAAGCATTGGAATTGCGTGACGGCGGAAAACGCTATAACGGAAAGGGCGTATTAAAAGCCGTAGCCAACGTAGAAAGTTTAAATCTCATTTTGCAAGGGATGAACGCACAAGATGTGCGCTCCATTGACCAAAAAATGATTGCCATAGATGGTACCGAAAATAAAACGCAACTCGGGGCCAATGCAACCCTTGCCGTTTCCATAGCCACGTTGCGTGCTGGAAGTATCAGCGCTAAAATCCCTCTTTATAAATATATCCGTAACGTTTATGCGTTGCCAGATAAAGAATATATTTTGCCAACCCCTATGCTCAACATTATTAACGGGGGCAAGCATGCCGATTCCGGCCTGGACGTACAAGAATTTATGATTGTGCCCGCAGCCGCAGATACCTTTCAAGAAGCGTTGCGCTATGCTGCAGAAACCTATCATGCACTGCGCAGTTTGCTTAAGCAACAAGGGATGGTGATTGCCGTAGGGGACGAGGGCGGTTTTGCCCCCAAAATTTCCAAACATGAAGACGTGTTAAAAACGATTTTAACCGCTGCCAAACAAGCCGGCCACGAAAATATTTCCCTGGCTATGGATTGTGCCGCTAGCGAATTTTATAAAAACGGCAAGTACCATTTTGAAGGGAGCGATTTATCCGCCGGCGAACTTTGCGCCATATACTCCGCCTGGTGCGAACGCTACCCGATTGTATCTATAGAAGACCCGCTGCAAGAAGACGATTGGATTGGCTGGGAACAAATTACACAAACGCTGGGTAAAAAAATCCGCTTAGTGGGAGATGACTTATTTGTTACCAACCCCAAACGCTTGAAAATGGGTATTGAAAAAAAGGCCGCCAACGCTATTTTAATTAAAGTCAATCAAATTGGTACAGTAACCGAAACCATCGACGTTATGGATTTAGCCCAACAACAAGATTATGCGTGTATTGTTTCCCACCGATCCGGAGAAACGGAAGACACTTTTATTGCGGATTTGGCAGTAGCTACCAACGCGGGTGCCATTAAAACCGGCGCACCCGCCCGTAGCGAACGGACTGCCAAATACAACCGCCTGCTGCAAATTGAAACGGAATTGGGAACAAAAGCGATTTACGCAAAAAACAAAATCTTTTATTAATTATGCTAAAAAATTTATCTGCTAAACAAAAAGCCCTTCTCATTTCAATCCTAATTATTGCGGCAGGCTCGCTTCTATTAGGAGGCAGTGTTTTAAATTTAGTTCACAACAAATGGGAAGTACACCGCCTTACCAAAAAAAGCCGGGAACTAGATACCCGTTATCAACAATTATTAGAAGAAAAAAAATTACTGGAAAACCAAGACCCCAAATATATGGAAATGCTGGCCCGTACCCGCTACGATATGGTCAAACCCGGTGAACTTGAATTTAGGTTTAAAAACAATGATAAACATTGAAGTATTAAATTTAGGCCCCATGGATAACTGCACGTACTTAGTTACGCGCGGGAAAGAGGCGTTGCTCATTGACCCGGCGTGGGACCCCAATTTTATTATTCATACGGTGGAGTCCCGCCATTTAAATGTGCAAGGAGTCCTCTTTACCCATGGGCACTTTGACCACGTAAAATTATCGCAGGCACTATTGAAACATTTTCATGTAAAAGCTTTTTTGGAAGAAAAAGATGTGGCGTTAGCCGGCTTGCCCGCCGAACTGTTGCACACGTACGCAGGCGACCAACACTTTCAAATCGGTTCGTTTGATGTGCAAATTTTAGCTACTCCCGGGCATACCGCCGGATGTGTATGTATTTTGATAGAAGATGTACTGTTTACCGGGGATACTCTCTTCCCCGGCGCGTGCGGACGGGTAGATTTGCCCTCTTCCAACCCGCGCGATATGCTGGCCAGTTTGCGCCGCATTGCCGCTTTGCCCGAAGATACCCGTATCTTTGCCGGACATAGTTACGGGGGGCGGTGCAGCTCTACTGTGGCAGATGAAAAACTTCACAACCCTTACATGCGCAATGCCCTGCGCCAGGAGAAAAACTAATGCATCCTGTATTATTTCATATCGGTAATTTTGAGCTGGCCAGTTATGGACTCATGACCGCCCTGGGTTACGCGGCGGCCGCTTGGTATTTAACACCGCGCCTTAAAAACAGCGGCATTAAGGGCCTTACTCCCGACGTATTTTGGAACATTTTATTTATCGTTTTTTTAGGCGCTATTATCGGCGGGAAAATTCTTTTTATTATCGTTTCCTGGCCGCAGTTGGGTGCCACCTTAGCCGATAAATTTTCTTATATCGTGCATAATTTGCGCTATGGGTTTGTATTTTTTGGTGGGCTGATTGTATCGGTAAGTGCTGCTTTGTGGTATATGTACCGCAAAAATTTACCGTTACTTAAAACAAGCGACTTTTTAATTGTGGCGGTACCACTGGGCCACGCCTTAGGACGTATAGGGTGTTTTTTGGCAGGTTGTTGTTACGGCAAACCCACGTCTTTGCCGTGGGGCGTACGCTTTACAGACCCAAACACGCTAGTCCCACCGCAACTCATGGGAATCCCTTTGCACCCCACGCAACTTTACGAATCCGCGTTTAATTTTGCCTTGTTTTTACTGTTGCACTACGCCTCTAAAAAGCCGCACAAAGAAGGAAAAATTTTAGTAGAGTATGTGTGGTATTACGCGCTAATGCGCTTTTGTATTGAGTTCTTACGCGGTGACTATCGGGGCGGGTCTTTGCTGGGATTATCCCCCTCGCAACTGATTTCGTTAGGGGTAGCCGGCGTTGCTTTATATATTTGGGCAAAATTTTTACGAGGTATTAACCATGGCAGATAAAAAAATTATATTTGACGGTTACACGCGCCGGTTAGATGTCTTTGCTGCCGACGAATTGCCGGACCTTTCACGCGCCCTGGTGCAAAAGATGATTAAAGAAGGGCACATTACCGTTAACGGAAAAACCGTCAAACCGTCTTGGCCTTTAACACGCGGAGAAGTGGTTGAAATTACCCTTCCGCAAGCGCACGCCCAAACGCCGCTTAAAAATTTACTAGTGCATGATGCAAAAGATTTTTTTGTAGTCATTAAACCCGCCGGGCTTTTGGTACATCCGCAAAGCCCTATTTGGGAAGAGCACCCTGAAACGGTATTTTCAACCGACGAAACGCTGGTGTCTATTATTTTGGCAAACCCGCCCAAAGGCTTTGACCCGCAAACACCGCGTGCCGGCCTGGTACACCGGTTAGACCGCGAAACAAGCGGCGTTATGGTAGTAGCCAAAACACCTGAATTTCAAAGTGAAATGGTGGCCCTGTTTGCCAACCGCGAGGTGCACAAAACGTATCACTCCATTGCCTGCGGCGAAGTGCCCAACGATAAAGGCACCATTGACGTACCGATTGGGCGTGTGGCCGGCGGGAAAATAAAAGCGTCCGAAATTGGGCGTGAGGCCATCACCGATTATAAAGTGTTGGAACGTAAAAACGGATTTACCTACATTGAACTTTACCCGCGCACCGGGCGCACCAATCAGTTGCGTGTGCACTTAAATTGGTTGGGATACCCCGTACTGGGTGACTGGCTTTATAAAGGAGCTACCGCCCCGCGCTTGATGCTGCACGCACGGCGTATTGAATTTAAACATCCCTTAACGGGCAAAGTACTCAAATTTGAAGCCCCTGTTCCGGACGATTTTATGAGTGCGTGGAAACACGTTACCCAAAAATAAAAACGGGCAAACAAATTTTGTCTGCCCGCGTTTGTTTAGTTACTTGCGTTTATTTTTTAGTAATTTCTTGCCCTTGCGGCGTATCTTTTACCACATAACCCGCAGCTAAAATAGCGTTGCGTAGTTCATCGGACTTGGCCCAATTTTTGGCGCTACGAGCTTCTTTCCGTTGCTGGAGTAAAGCCGCTACGTCCGCCGGGATTTCCACCTTGTCTTGCGTAGGTTGCTTAAATAAGTCTATCGCTAAAATAGTGTCGGCAAAGCGCAAGAAATCTACTTTCTCGGCGGCGGTTAATTCGTCGCTGCGGACCACTTCCCACGTTACAGCTAAAGCTTTGGGAGCATTTAAATCATCTTGCATGGCAGCGGTAAATTTATCTTTCCACGCGCGCGATTTTTCGGTTTCTTGCACCGTTTGGCCGGCTTGCTCTGCACAAGCGCAAGCGAGTTTACGCAAATTAGCAAGGCTTTTGGTAGCAGTATCCATACTCTCGTATGAAAATTCCAACTGCGTGCGGTAATGCGCCCCTAAACATAAATAGCGATACACCAAAGGCTCGTACCCTTTTTCTTTGAGGACATCTACCGTCACAAACGTACCGCCGGACTTACTCATTTTACCGGAACGCAAAATTAAAAACTCGCCATGTACCCAATAGTTCACATATTTCTGCCCAGTGGCGGCTTCACTCTGGGCAACTTCGTTGGTGTGGTGAATCGTTATGTGGTCCACACCGCCACAATGGATATCCAGCGTGTGCCCTAAATACTTCATGGCCATAGACGAACACTCAATGTGCCACCCCGGGAAACCTACCCCCCACGGGCTATCCCACTCCATTTGGCGTTTTTTATCTTTGGGGGAAAATTTCCACAACGCAAAATCGGTTGGGTTGCGTTTTTCGTCACTTTTTTCCACGCGGGCTCCTTCTTGCAAGCCCGATATACGCGCATGGCCCACCAAAGCATCATAGCGCGGAAATTTAGAAGTGTCGTAATAAATACCGTCGCTGGTGCGGTAGGTAAACCCTTTTTCTTCCAACGTCTTTACCAGCGCAATCATTTCGGCAATATGGTCAGTCGCGTGGCACACAACGTTAGGACGGGTACAATGCAACGAATCGTAATCTTGCCAGAATTTAGCTTCGTAAAATTTGGCAATATCCCAAGCACTTTTTCCTTCGCGCGCGGCGCCTACTTCCATTTTGTCTTCACCGTCGTCCGCGTCCGAAACCAAATGCCCCACGTCCGTCACGTTCATCACGTGTTTTAGCGGGTATTGCAGACGGATTGTACGCGCAAGTAAATCTTCAAAAATGTACGTACGCAAATTGCCGATATGGGCAAAATTATACACCGTCGGTCCGCAACAGTACATGGTAACTTGTTTTATGTTTTGTGGGGTAAAAATTTCTTTTCGACGAGAAGCAGTATTGTAAAGCCGCATATTATTGAGCCTCTTTGCTTAGCTGTGCGTACCGGTTGGCTACCGTATTAAAAAACGTCCGGCAAGTGGCCTGCCCTACTTGATTAGCGGAAGTTTCACTCAATTTGCAGTTTACCTCAATGTCCGACAACGGGTTCACAATGCCTACACTACTCATGGCATAAGTAAACCCAACAGGGCGGTATTGTTTTAAAGCAGCGGAATAGCCGGCATCCAGCGCTTTTTGGAATAAAGTCATTTCTTTGCGGGTGGCATTTTCGCCCAACTTAAATCTATGGGTTGCCACTGTAACCACTACGTCCCCATAAGTAGCATAAGCCCCGGCAATGTTTTCCGCCGTAAAATCTTCTTCTTCCGATTCTTCAGTTACGATTTCTTCTTCCGGCATTTCTTCTAATACGGAAGGTTTATCTAACGGCGAAGAAGTGAACTCATAATAAGCTTGATTGACTTGAGGATTTGAAAAATCCGTCAGTACCATCTGCTTTCTTTTAGATGGCGATTGCAACGCGCTACACCCGGCTAGCACAACTCCGCAAACTAACAACAAAAACATACGTAATTTCATTTTTCTTTCCTCACTTGTACAGTAGCCACCGCTTGGCACATGGCCGCTTCTGCGCGGCCGATTTCGCCTACATGCTCGTGGCTTTTAGATTTAAAACTAATTTGATTTAACGGCATTTCAAAAATGGCAGCTAGAGATGCCCGCACCCGGTCATAGTGCGGTTTAATTTTAGGTTCTTGCGTAATCAGCGTAGCATCTAAGTGGATAATTTCGGCATGACGCTCCCGCACTATTTGCAATACTTTTTTAGCGATTTCTTTACTGTCAATTCCTTTGATGGTAGGATCGGTGGGCGGAAATAAAATACCGATTTCTCCGGCACACAACGCCCCTAAAATTGCGTCACATAACGCATGGAGTACCAAGTCCCCGTCGCTATGACCTAAAAAGCCTTTGGAGTGTTCAATTTCCACCCCGCCTATAATAAATTTGCGTCCTGGCTCCAAACGGTGCAAATCAAAACCAAAGCCGGTGCGCTGATAATTAGTTGTGTTCACAAGTGCCTCTGCAAAAATTAAATCTTCGGGCGTGGTAATTTTAAAATTGGTGTAATCTGCCGCAACTAACTGCACCGCCACTCCCAATTTTTCCACCAATTGAGATTCGTCGGTGGCATCCTTTTGCCCGGCAAACTTTTCAAGTGCCTGCGTTAAAATTTCCCGCCGGTAACATTGCGGCGTTTGGGCCGCCCACAGTTTGGAACGGTCTAAGGTACGCGCCACTATTTCGTTTTGCGCTTCTTTTACCGTATCTTTAACGGGAACTGCCAGTACGGCGGCTCCTTTTTCTAAAGCCGTTTGTAAGGAGCGCTCTATATGTGCCGGGTTTACAAAGGGGCGTGCCCCGTCGTGCACAGCTATGACATCGGCCGACGTGCTCACGCGCGCCACCCCGTTTTTGACAGACTCCAACCGTGTTTGTCCTGGATCGGCAAACACAACGTCCTGCACATAGCGTGCAATAACTTCTCGGTTTTGCTCGGGAGTTACGACTACAATTTCCCGTACGTGCGGGCATTTTTGAAACGCTTCTATGCTGCGCACCACAACCGGTTTTCCACCAATAGGTAGCAATTGCTTGGGACGGCCCATACGGCTGCCATTTCCCCCCGCCACAATTACTACCGAAGCAAAAAAATCGGTTGGGACCGTCATACTATTTAATCTTGGCAAAAATCATACGGCCGGAAGAAGTTTGGTAAATGGAAGAAACAATCACTTCCACCCGTTTGCCAATCTGTTTACGGCCTTCTTCCACCACGACCATGGTACCATCGTCTAAATAGCCGATGCCCTGTTCTTTTTCTTTGCCGTCTTTCATCACAAACAAAGACATCGTTTCCCCAGGAAGAATTACTGGTTTTAAGGCAGTAGTTAAATCGGCAATGTTTAGGGTAATTACCTTTTTAAGCGTAGCCAATTTATTAATGGTAAAATCCAATGTAACAATTTCCGCATCAAAACTGCGCGCCAACTTTACAATTTGTTCTGCTAAAGTAGAAGCTTTTGGAGTTTTGGAAGTGAAACGGACCTCTACTTCTTTGAGTTCCTGTAACCGGGTAGCTACGTCCAACCCGCGGCGCCCGCGGGCTTGTTCTAACTTATCTTTGGAAGAAGTCATACGGTTTAGCTCATCCATCACAAACACAGGAAGCACAATAATCCCGGACAAGAAATTAATTTCACACAAATCTACAATACGTCCATCCACCAAGGCGGATACATCGGCAATTTTCAAATGGTGTCCTTTGTATGAAAGGCCTTCCAAATCGCGCGATTTAAATAAAGCGGCTAACAACCCAAACACCAAGAATGCAATTAGGATATACTCGTGATATTTTTCCCATATAGAAGCATCTATTCCGCCTCCAAAATTTTGTAACCCGTATGAAATAAGTGCATAGAGCATAAGCCCCAAGAGCACGCCTGTGCAACCAATCATAATTTTAATAAGCCGCATACGTTTAAAAAGCACTTCGCCAGCAATGACGATAGCACCGCAGGCCAAACCTGCCAAAAAGCTATTCCAGTCCTTCCCTAAATACGTATAGGTAACAAACGGGAAAGCCACTAAGGTAGAAATACGAAAAATCCAAATAGGCATAATCCCTCCAAATAATATAAATTCCACTATATTTTACTAATTTTTAAGAAGTAATTGCAGCGTATTTATAAATTTCAAAGGGTGCCCCAGTAATTACCCCCATGCTTTTTCATCCTGCAAAGAGTAAAGTGAAACAAGGAGAAAATTCCCGGCCATAAAGTTTGGGGAATGACCCGTTTTTATATCAAAATGCCCCGGGGAGACGAGGAACCCCGGGGTAGTTGTTTACGTGGTATGTTGCCGGGCGTTGCACCCGGCAAAATTTTACTGACAGTTTACTTTACCGCCGCTACCATCCCAACATTTACCTGCCGTTGAAGTTGGCGTTCCCGCTGCACAGTAATTCTTGCCATAAGTACCCGTTGTTTCGGCGCAATAAGCCCCACTTTCATAGATATTGCCCCCACAGGCACCTGATGTAGCTGCAACACAATAAGCTCCTGCTTTAAATGTGTTCCCAGTGCATGAAGTAAGGGTTGATGCCCAACAACGAGCCCCGTCGCTGAAAACTCCATCGTTACAGGATGGGGAAGCGGAGCCGTTGAGTATCCAACAGATGGTCCCTGTACCCCGGAATTCATTACCATTACATCCGCCTATATAAGACCCTATGTAACATTCGCTGGAATCAGTAAATGTATATCCATCGGAACATTTTGTTGTATCACGTTCGTCATATACATTGCACTGATTCCCTTTCCCGCTAAAAGTACCACCGGCAGGGACCGTTGTACAAGTGTCTGATACAAGTGTTTTGCGCCATGCAGTACCCGTAGAGTTGCAGGCAACAGTATATGTCTTATCTCCTGTTTTGCCGGAACCGCAACCTTCTCTTTCGGCAGGTTTAGACGGGCAACTTGACCAACTACCCCACCCTGTCCAGGTACCGTTATTACAAGTAGAGGCAGTCCTGGTCTGTTGACCACATCCGCTACAATTTCGTTTTTCGGTTTTTTGCGTATTATTACAACAGGCAGTAGTATTATAACTTCCTGTATATTCCCATTCCGTATTGTCTGCTTTGCACGTAGCAGGGCGTGTCTTAGTCCCTGTGTAGCCACTACCACACAACACGCTTTCATCTGCCGGTTTATCTATACAACTCCCTTGCCATTCACCCAATTCCCATATACCCTCTGCATTACACGTATAGGGTTGTGTTTTGATACCACACGTATTACTGTTTTGGTCATGGCAATTTTGCGTTGGAGATACCGGGGCTGATGTACATCCTTCCGTATTCCACGCAGGTTCTATCCACTCCCCTGTTGTATAATCACAGGTTACTGTACGAGTCTCTACCCCACATTTACCACTAGCTTG
>CACXHA010000085.1 GCA_902767385.1 uncultured Elusimicrobium sp. | reverse complement strand
TTTGGTATACGCACCCACCTGCGGGACGGTTTTTGGCTTTTCGCCCCCTTCTTTAAGTACCGTGGTACCCAGCGTAATTTTGTTAAAGAGTTGATAATCCAACCGCCCGCCGATAACCGAGTTGTTGGCACTTTCCCCGCCGGTGGTGTCATAGCTAATATCAATGACGGAATTTTCGGTAATTTGGTCCCCCTTGTAGAACGTAATAAAGCCGGACGTGTAGTCAATATAATAATCGTTATTGCGCGATAAGGTACGGCCGTTTAATTTGACAGTTTCGGACTGCACCACCATCCCTGCTTCCACAAAATAGGTTTTAACGGTGCTTTCATACTGAATTTTAAATTTTAAGTTGCGCGAAGAAACCGGGGTAACGTCATACAAACTTGGGTCATTTATGCGGTACTTCAAATAAAAAATACCGGTATTAAAATCAATGTCCATATCCGTTGGATAATTAAAATACTGTCCGGCGGCGGATTGCCCGTTGGCATCTTGCAGTTGCAAAATAAAATTTCCGGCTCCGTTATCGGGCGTGATTTTTTGCGCGCCAATGCTATAGTAGGTTTTTAGTTCCATTTTGTTGGCGGTTTCCGTATCTGTTACGGTAGCTACGGAACGGTCATTAGGTGTTTTAATAAATTTAATAGTACCCGGCGTGCTGGAAGGATCTAATTGGGTTTCGCTAAGGCGGTTGCCGGTGGTACCTACGTAATCTACCGCAATGGCTGCGTCGGCTTTAATAGAACGTTTAAACTCAATAATACCGCGGGCGTAATCCACCGTATAGTCAATCCCGCGGGTTAACAATTCCCACTTGGCCGTGTAAGACCCTCCCCCCAAAATATCTTCCGCTGTCTTATCTATAGGAACGTACGTATATGCAGACGCATTATTATCTAAATAAATTTCTTCTGTTCCTACGGATATGCCGCCAAACTCGTGTTCCCACTCGGTATGGGCGGTGGAAACCGGTATCACCGGGGGAATGCCGGAACCGGGCACTTGCGGTTTTACGTTACCGCCAAACGTCAAATCGTAATACGTGCGGCGCAGGTAGTTTTTGTCTTCCAACGAAACAATTTCCGACACACTGCTACCCACAAAGCGTTTTTGTTTGCTCGACCCCTTGGTTTGCGAACCGATTAAATACAAATTGGCATTTTTATGCTGCAAATGCATCTTGGCCCCAAAGAGCTCTTTTTCGTAGGAAATAAATTCCGTTTTGGGAAGAGCCAAATTGATGTCGCCAAATTCCGCCAGTTGGATTACCTCTCCGGGTTGACCGCGGTACGCTACGGAAATGGTTTTCTCTTCTTCGCGTTGGTCATCATAGTCAATATCCACAAACACGCGGTTTAAAATTTTACCCTGCATTTTAAGTTGCATTTGCTGGGTCATTTGGATAGAGTGGTCGTTGCGGTTTTGTACGGTACTGTTGGGGTCGGTTTTGTATTTTTTGCCCGCCATCGCTACCCCCAGCACATAGCGCCCGGTCAGCGCAATACTGGTTCCGTACAAAGGCAAAGAAAGCGTGGGGTTTAATAGCGTCAAATCCGGGATGGGTTCGGGCTCTTTATCTAAGTTGTAGGCACCTTCTACGGCGGTTACCGCTTGGCGCCAAAACTCGTCGGAGTATTGCAAAAGCGCGGCATCATCAGGGGGTTCTTCCAAAGAGAGTTCTTGTTCGCGGGCGCGCTGTTGTTCTTCTTCAAAAATATCGTACTGGTTTTTATCCACCAAACTGTACGGCAAACCTTCCGCCCCCAACGCAGGGGCGAAAAGTACATTTAAAAAAACAATGGTAGCAAGTAGTAGCCGCAATGCTTTCATAAAAAGCAACAAACCCTCATTTTTCATTTTATAAATTATGGGGTCCTTGTGCTACTTAAAAAATAACTTTTCCACCGCCGGACCTTATATTTTGTTACAATAAAAAATATGCGCCTAAGTATTTTTACCAAATACATCGCTAAAAATTTGCTGACCCTGTTTGCCGGAGTACTGGGTATTTTGACGTTTGTAATCTTTATGAACCACTTCATCCGCGTGATGAATATGGCCATGAACTACGGCACCAGCTGGACGTGGGTGGCTTCCTCTTTACTTAACTTAGTACCCGATGTATTTTGCTTAAGCGCGCCTATGGCGTTTCAAATTGCCATTTTGCTGACCTTAACCGGCATGAGCGAACAAGGCGAACTAATTGCCTTGCGCGCGGCGGGATTTTCGTTCAAAGAAATTGTGCGCCCGTTAGCTGGTTGCGCGGTGATTTTATCGCTTGTTTTAATTGTACTAAGCAACTGGGTTACGCCCCGCAGCTACCAAAAAGTGTTAAACCTGCGCAACGAGGCCCGCAGCAAAATTACCAAGGTAAATTTAGAGCCCCGCACTTGGATTGACCTGGGAGATTGGACGCTATACATAGAAGACCTAGACCCCGCTACCAACCAAGCCCATAAAATTCAGCTCATTAAAAAAGCCGATTCTGGCGCGCTTTCCACCAAAGTAAACGCCAACCGCGGCACCGTTATTTTGACCGAACAGACCATCGGCCTAGAGCTGCACGAAGGCCAAATGCAACGTCTTAAAGAGGACCAATCTGCTTTTATTGCCGCTAATTTTGACGCCTACACTATGCACATTTCGCTTTTTCACAACAATACCCGCCAATTTAAAGTAGGGGAAATGACTACCACCAAACTGCTGCGCCGTATGCGCACCACCCCTCTGGAAAAACAAGTCCGCAACGAATACCGCGCGGAAATCAGCATGCGTAACGTGATGGCACTTTCGCCGCTCATTTTGTTACTGGTTAGCTGCCCGATTGGATTTTCACTCGGTAAACGCACCAACAAAGGGTGGGGCATGGTGTGCAGCGTGATTATTATTTTCTGCTTTTATTTACTAATGACTTTAGGTGTTTCCATCGGCAAAAAAGTAGGCTTTTTGGCCTATGCGGCCCCGTGGCTACCTGTATTAGTAGGTGCCTGGACGGGGTACTACCTGTGGAAAAAGAGGTTAAACATCTAATGAAATTATACCGCTATATCGCCCACAAATTTTGGGGACCTTTCTTTTTTGCCCTGGGTATTTTTACCACGCTGGTAGTGGTAGGGGATATATTTGAAAAAATGAAAAATTTAAGCAACGGGACCACCACCGTGTGGGACCTGCTTACCTATTCCGCCTGCACGTTCCCCAATTGGCTGACAACCATTATGCCGGTGGCTTGTTTGTTAGGAGCCATTTCCGTCATTAGTGAAATGATTGCCAACGGCGAGTGGACCGCGTGCGTAGCGGGCGGGTTTGCCCCCAAAGATTTATTTAAGCCCATTATCGTGTGTATTTTAGGCGTAGTAGGCGTAACGATGCTGGTGCAGGAATTTATTGTGCCCGGGCTAAACCTTAAAGCCAACACCATTTATTATACCCGCATCAAACCGGAACGCAACTTTAACCCCAACGCCGAGAAAGACGTAGTCATCAAAATTTCTCCCACGCAAATGCTCTTTGCCAAAGAAGTAGATATTTCCAAGGGGGTTATGCGGCGCGTGTCCTTAGATACCTATAATGAAAACTGGGATATTTCTTCCCAACTCATTGCCCAAGAAATGGTTTGGGACCGGCCCACCAAACGCTGGCTGTTAAAAGACGGTATTGAGCGCATTTTCTTAAGTAACATGGACACCACCGAAGAATCCTTCCAAGAAAAAGAGGTCCCGTTTACCACGCCCCCCAATCGTATGGCCGTAGACAAAGCAGATGACAAGCTGCTCAGTATCCGCAGTTTGACGACTAAAATCAATTTCTACCGTCAAAGCGGGCTGGCACTTTATGCCGCTGAAACCAACCGGCAAGCCAAACTGGCCACCCCGTTTGTAACGGTGGTCATGTGTCTGTTAGGGATGCCGTTTGCCATTAGCACGCGGCGCAAAAGTAAAATTTTAAATATCATTATGTCCCTGGTGATTGCGTTTGCTTTTTGGTGGCTCATTTCCATGGCCACCTCTATTGGCCAAAACGGATATTTAAACCCGTATTTAGCCGGCTGGGGCCCGGTGCTTATATTTAGTCTATTGGTATGGGGCGAATTTAAGTGGCTTAAACTATAAGGCCTAACTAGCTTCTAGGTCTTAAGGCCCTTGTGCCATCGTTTTTATTCTTTTACAATAAAGGTAACGATATATATAACTCGTTAAGGAGATTGTCATGCACAAAAAACTTCTAGCAGCACTCATATTGACAGGATTACTAATTCCTGCAGTATTTGTTATTGCCCGGGCCCAAAGTGGTATTCCCTCGTACTATATGGCGCATTATAACCATGCTACCCAAGTATTACAGCAAGAATATCCCTCTTTTTTAACGGCTTTTCAAGCATTACAAGAAGAAATCAAAACAATTGATTCTTCCAACAAACAAGGCCAACTGGACGCTTTAATGCGTTTTTTCCCATTTATAGAAAATCTAGCTCACATGGATGCTTCTGTTTCCGACACTTATGAGAACGGAGTAAAGTGGGATTTACCAACGGAAGTGGTGGTTTCTTATTTTGCTATGAACTTGCCTACTGCCGATAACCATGCTACCAGCGTAAATGATTTAATTTTTGACGCGTTTGAAACTTCTTTAGCCAGTGGGGATGCTGTGGGAATTTTACCACTAAATACCCTCATGCAAAAGCATAACTTAAACCGCCAAGAAGCGCAGCAAATCCAGACTGCATTGCATAGATTATATCCTAGTCATAGCTTAATATAATAAATCCAGTAGCAAAAAGCGGGTAAGAAAATTCTTACCCGCTTTTTAGTTATTAAATTTTACTTAAGCCGTTCAATGGCGGTCAGTAGATCGTCGGTATCAAAGGGCTTATAAAGCACGCCGTTAGCTCCCAAACGTTGGGCCTCGGCTAAGATGGTTTCCTGGCGCATGCCGGTTACTAACAGCACCTTGGTATGCGGGGCCAACTGTTTTAACTTAGCCAACATATCTAGCCCATTTTCCGTCGGAAAAAATACATCCAATAGCACCAAATCCGCTTTGCTTTTGGGCAGCAAGTGAAACAATTCTTGGGAACCGCCGGCCTCCAGCACTACCTGAAATCCGGCCGATTCCAACACGTTTTTCAAGGCCGAACGTAAAATGACCGAATCATCTACTAGTGCAATTTTCATATTTATTTATCACCTACTGCGGCTGCTTTCATCCCAACATCCAGGAGCGCTTGCGTTTCTTTTTTGGTAGCCGTTTCGGCATAAATGCGTAGTAGCGGTTCGGTACCCGAGGGGCGGATGAGCAGCCAATCGTCGTTATCCAAAATTACTTTAAGTCCGTCGGTAGTGTTGAGTTCCGCCACTTTGTGGGTGCCGATTTTTTTCGGCATTTTTTTGCGCAGTTTTTCGGTAAAAGCGGCTTTGTCTAGCGGTTTAGAAAGTTTAAAATCTTTACGCTGATAGACTGACGAGCCGTACTCTGCCACAATATCGGCGCACAGTTCGCTGGCTTTCTTGCCCGATTCGCTCATTACATTTAAGAAGGCAAGTGCTACTGCTAGGCCATCCCGGTCCGACAGTCCCCCCTTCCAGGCAAACCCGCCGGCTTCTTCCACACCAAAAGCCACGTCATCTAAATTCATACGGTCCGCCACGTTTTTAAAACCTACGGGCACTTCTTCAAAGCGCATTTCGTGCGCGCGGGCAATCCGCTTTAACAAAAAGCCCATGGAAACGGTTTGCACAATATTGCCGGTCAGTTTTTTATGCTTGATAAAATAATCGCACAACACCGCGGCAATCAAACAGGGCGTAATGTAGTTGCCTTTTTCGTCCAGTAGTGCCACGCGGTCTCCGTCGCCGTCAAAGGCAATCCCCAACGCGGCTTTCTTTTCCACAATGGTTTTTTTAAGTTCGCTTAAATTTTTCTCTACCGGTTCGGGTTGCACACCACCAAATACCGGGCTATGCTCGCTATGTAGGGCAATGACTTGTTTGGCAGGCAAAAATTTTTCCAAATATCCGGCCGCCGCACCGTACATATAGTCCACCACTACTTTGCCTTTAAAGGTTTTGAGTTTTTTGGGGTTGATGCGCGAAGCAATATGCTTAAAATAAATATCGGTTACGTCTTTTTGCTCGGCTTGTTGACCGTACAGTTTTAAAACGGAATTTTGCCCAATTAAACCTTCCATATCCTTCGTAATACGCGCCGGGGCCGAACGGCCAGCAATTTTCACTTTAATTCCGTTAAAGTGGGCGGGGTTGTGGCTGGCGGTTACCACAATGGCCATCCAATATTTATGCAAGGTAACACACGCGGCTACCGGGGTAGAGATAGCACGGTCAGAAAGGACCACATCAATTTTGTTGGAACGAAAAATAGCAGCAATATCCGCGGCAAACTTGTCCGACATAAAACGCCGGTCATATCCTACAAAAATAGGAGGCATTTTCCCGTTTGCCAGCACCGGTGCGTTGCTGTTAATATAATCGGCCATCGCTTGTGCCAACAGGTGCACATTTTCAAACGTGAAATCCCACGCAATAATGCCTCTCCAACCGTCGGTTCCAAAATGAATATCCGCCATAACTTCTCCTTATATAATCACAATTTCCGCTTACGTGGAGGTGGGGGGATTCGCACCCCCGTCCGAACATCTTTTCCTATCGGGCACTACAAGTTTATCCTTGCTAAGTACGGGCAGCTAAGCGCAAGGAAGCACGCTGCTCGTTTGGTCCGTTAGTCTTAAACAAGGGGGACGAACCGCGCCCCGCTTGTGGCATCCTGTGGTTTGACCGCCGTTCTTTCCCGCACAGGAAACAGAAAAGAGGCAGTGGACTAAGCGTTAGCCCAAGCGACTTGATTGTCGTTAGTTATTTTTTTGGCCCTATTTTAACCGGCCTGGCCAAC
>CACXHA010000084.1 GCA_902767385.1 uncultured Elusimicrobium sp. | reverse complement strand
CGAGTGGTTTAAGGCGTCAGTCTTGAAAACTGATGTAGGGGCAACTCTACCGAGGGTTCGAATCCCTCCCCTTCCGTATAATTAAAATAGCACCTTGCGGTGCTTTTTTAATTATAAGCTAAGCTTGAAGTAGGACAAATCCTTGGCATTTGCTTTTACAAATACGCTCAATGGCCCATCATCCAACCCAATATCACGGCAACTATAATGCCAACTATAAACAACCAATCCACCTTGGGTTTATATTGATCTATATTGTCCATTATACGAACGTAAGGAGATAGCTGTTTTAAAGCGCGATACACGCTTCCTTTATAGTTAAACGTACAGCACACACAGCCTCCATCCTTAAGATAAAAAACAACTTCCGTCATATAAGCATAATAAGCACTTCTGGAAAGAGATTTTTCCCACGCAGACGGTTGTTGCAGTTCTTTTACCATAATGTGGTCAATCTCCCGGAAATTTATCTTATTTCCATTTACCAGCACATATCTTTCTTTCAAATTGATGTTGAATTTATCATAGGTCAAAGAATATTTCTTCCACATCTTAAATTGCCAATAAATAAAAATTATTATCAGCAAGACAACAACTGTTCCCACAAAAGCAATCATATTTCCCCCTTTATTTTTCGGCTAATGCTTGGCTAAGAGCTCGAGATAATTGGTCTGCGCAAGACGTTCCTTTCCCGCCGCAATCGTTCCCCTTAAGCAATTTTGCAATAGAAGCGGCATCGGCTCCCTCTACCAGTTTGCTAATAGCCGTCAAATTACCGGGGCAACCGCCTAAAAAACGTACGTTATGTACACAATTTTGTTCATCCAAGCTAAAAGATAATTCTTGGGAACACACTCCACTTGTTTCAAAAGTAAAATTTTTCATTGTTATGCTCCTATAAGTAAGTTACCAATTCTTTTAGGTCTTTGCGTTGCGTGTGACGGTCCGCCGGGGCAGCATCTGCGGCCGCATATCCAATAGGCAGCAAGGCCACCGGCACGATATGGGCGGGTAAATTATATGCACGTGCCACTTCTTGCGGAACAAAGAACTTTACCCAACAAGAACCAAGTCCCACATCGGTAGCGGCTAACATCGCATGCGTAACAGCAATAGCTACATCTTCTGCGCCGGAACGTAAATCTTCCTGTGGATGACGCCATTCCTCTTGGATGTTTTTAGCAAAAATCAGCACCATGGGTGCGCCGTAATGGCAGGGTGTTAACTCACGCATTTTTGCCATTTCTTCTTGGGACTGAACCACATAAATATGCACCGGTTGTAAATTCTTAGCCGAAGGGGCCACACGGGCCGCCTCTAAAACGATGTTTAGCTTTTCGGGCGTTACGGGGGTAGGTGCAAACTTACGCACAGAATAGCGCGCTTTGGCAAGTTCCATAAAATTCATAAACACTCCTTTTATAAGATATTTCTATTATAGCAGTTGTGAGAAAGAAAAAATTGAACAAATGAAACTCCCCGGGCTTACGCCCAACCTATCACTAAATAAGTTTTACGTTCTGCAAAAACGCCCGGCTTCTTTGAGTAGGTTTTCAAACATCTCTAGCTGTGCACCATATTTTTCGCGCGCTTCTTGAGGCGTTACATCACTGCGGTAGGTCCAGTTTTCAGGGCCTACTGTACCGGGGATATTTACCCGCTCTAACGTACCCACAATATCTTGCCAAGCAAATAACGTAAGAGCAGAAGCACTTTCCAGCACGCGTTTTAACATAAGGCGCTGGGTATCCAAATTAAAGGGGACATTTCCGTCGGTCTTTTGCGCGGAAATCATTTCCCAAATGTTGCGGCGTTCGTTAATATCCATGGTTTCCCACCAACCGCGCAACGTTTCCGTATCATGCGTGGATGTGGTAGCTAAAGACACCACCGGATAATTTTTCGGCTCGCGATACCAGCCGTTGTCTTCGCGCTCCCAACGCAACACTTTATAGCCGGGGATACGCAGGTCTACTAGCATGCGGCGCACATAATTGGGAATAACGCCTAAATCTTCGCCTACGGGCAACTTGCCTTGTGCTTCATCTAGCACCATACGTAAAAACGCATATCCGCGGTCAATTTGATTCTGTTCCCCCTCCACATCAAATGCCCCTTGCTGCGCGCCCGGTGCAAATACATAGGTACGGAAAAAACCGACTAAATGGTCCAGGCGGAAAATATCGTAAAGTTCCGTTACACGACGGATTTTACGCCGCCACAATCCTAAATTGTGTTCTAGCAAATAAGACCAATTATACGCCGGCAGTCCCCAGCGCTGGCCGTCTTTGGAAAATTGATCCGCCGGAGCGCCAATTTCCCACCCGATACGGTAGTTTTCTTTTTCGGCCCATACTTCAGCGCTGTCTAAATTGGTAGCAAAGGGAATATCTCCAAAAATATACACGCCTTTTTCTTGTGCAAGCGCTTTAGCCCGACGGAGTTGTTGATCCAAAATCCATTGGACGTATTTAAAAAAATCTACATATTCTTTGTACTGGGCTTCAAACTGCAAACAAGCCGACGAGTGAATATCTTGATATTCTGCGGGCCATTGCATCCAACTTTGCCAATTATAAAAATCTTTCAGCGCCCGAAACAACGCATATCCCCGCAACCACGGCTCTTGCGCAGCGCAGTACGCATCAAACGCTTTGGCCCGGGCGGTATTTCCGGCGACTTCGTGAATTAAAAAGGTTTGGTACCCTAGCCACAACGCGTGCCATTTAGCGTGTTTGACTTCAAAAAACGGTGCATTCTTGGCACTCTGCCAATTCATAATATCCACCGTTAAGGAACCGATATATTCTTGGGCACGCGAACTGTGTTCAATATCTTCTATTTCGTCAATTTGGGCATACACCGGGTCTACTGCAAAAGAGGTAAGTGCACTATAAGGACAATTCACCCCCGGAGCCGTTTCTTGAAGTGGCAAAATTTGAATAAACTTTACCCCAAGCCCTGCCAAAAATTCCGTCCACACTTTCAAAGAACCGAAATCCCCCACTCCCCAATCATGGGAGGATTTCATAGCGGCTAACGGCATAAGCACGCCGCTGGTACGGGCGGCTAATAATTCGTTTTGAATCGTCATAAATTATTTCTTAGCAATTGCTTCAATTTGCACCACCCCGCCTTTGGGCAGAGCCACTACCTGAACGGTAGTGCGGGCGGGCGGATTGTCCTTAAAAAACGTCTCATAAGTAGCGTTCATTTCGGCAAATTTAGTTAGATCGGTCATAAACACCGTCGTTTTGACCACATTTTTAAGTGTGCAACCGGCTGCTTTTAAAATATTCTCCAAGTTATGCAAAATAATTTCCGTTTGCATTTGCACATCCCCGGTAAAGACTTCCCCGGTCACAGGATCAATAGGAAGTACGCTGGAAGTAAAAACAAAACCACCATCTTCTATGGCTTGCGAATAAGGCCCAATGGCTTTGGGGGCCTGAGCGGAATTAATAATTTTTTTCATAAACCCTCACTACGGCAGCACAAAAGCCGCCCTTGTTATATTTATATGGTAATAAAGAGCGCAGGTATGTGTCAAACGCAAATTACTTGCATAGCACGTGCGCAAATGATATAATAAATGTGGAGTTAGTAGTCCTGCCAGTCCTTCAAAAAGATTTGCTTGCACGTACTAAACATATTTGATAAAATAGTTATGTTGGGTTTAACCTGACGCTGGATTAGACCCGTAAGTTTTTTGCGCTCGTAGCTCAGTGGTAGAGCATCCGCCTTTTAAGCGGGGGGCCGTGAGTTCAAGTCTCACCGGGCGCACTTTAT
>CACXHA010000083.1 GCA_902767385.1 uncultured Elusimicrobium sp. | reverse complement strand
AGACCTTTTATTTAAAGCGGGCGGATTTACCTTTGGGGTGGAAATTTGCGAAGATTTATGGGCAACTGTGCCGCCATCTAGCCAAGCTGTTTTACAAGGGGCGCAAGTCATTTTTAATTTGTCTGCCAGTAATGCGCTGGTAGGGAAACACGCGTATGTGCGTCAGTTGGTTGCGCAACAATCGGCCCGCGGTATGTGTGGCTATGTGTATGCTTCTTGCGGTTTTGGTGAATCCACGACTGACGTGGTTTTTGGTTCCAATGCGCTTATTTTTGAAAACGGACACGAGTTGGCTTGTTCTAAACGCTTTGCACAACAAGCTCAGCTTATTTGTGCCGAAATTGATGTGGAACGCTTGCAGAACGAACGCTTGGTAAATACTTCTTTTCGCACCGATTGTGCGTTGGAAACAGCCGCCCCGTACGATATAATTGACTTGCAACAACCGGTAGCAACGGTTAAAAAATTAACGCGCAAAGTAGAACCTTTACCGTTTGTGCCGCAGGGGGAAGCGTTAGATGAGCATTGTGAAGAAATTTTTAATATTCAGGTAACTGGGCTTGCTACGCGCTTGGTAGCCGCGCATGCCCAAAACGCCGTAGTTGGAATTTCCGGCGGTTTGGATTCCACATTGGCTTTGTTGGTAACGGCGCGTACATTTGATAAACTTAAATGGCCGCGCAAACAGATTGTTGCGATTACCATGCCCGGGTTTGGCACTACGGACCGCACTTATAAAAATGCACTTTCCCTTATGAAACAACTGGGGGTGACGGTCAAAGAAATTTCCATTAAAAAAGCGTGCGAGCAGCATTTTAAAGATATTGGACACGATGGCAAAAAGCATGACGTGACATATGAAAATGTGCAAGCGCGCGAACGGACCCAAATTTTAATGGATGTAGCGAATCAAACAGGCGGGCTTGTGATTGGGACGGGGGATTTGTCCGAATTGGCACTTGGCTGGGCCACGTATAACGGGGACCATATGTCTATGTACGGGGTAAACGCCGGAGTGCCTAAGACACTTGTAAAATCGCTCGTTACATGGGTGGCAACGCACCAAACGACCGATAAAAAAACGCAAGCGGTGTTAGCCGATATTGTGGCTACGCCGATTAGCCCCGAACTTTTACCCGCTGATAACAAAGGCCGTATTACACAAAAGACCGAAGATTTAGTGGGACCGTATGCCTTGCACGATTTCTTTTTGTATTATTTCTTGCGCTATGGGTTTGGACCGAAGAAAATTTTATTCTTGGCCAAACACGCATTTGCGGGAAACTCTAAAGAAGCAGAAATCAAAAAATGGCTAGTTGTATTTTTTAGACGCTTCTTTGCCCAGCAGTTCAAACGCTCGTGCTTGCCCGACGGGCCGAAAGTAGGGAGCGTGGCCTTATCTCCGCGCGGAGATTTAAGAATGCCCAGTGATGCCAACGTCCAAGCGTGGCTGAAAGAATTGGAATAAAACGTGCCAATAAAAACCGGGTCCACCTAAAAAGGGGACCCGGTTCTCTATGGGGAAAATAGAATTAATATCCTTTGGTGCCTGCTAAGCTTTCGTCGTTATCAATCCAATCTTGGACGTTAATTTCGCGGTATTCGGTGGCGGTATCCCGCACCACTACTTTTTTAATCCCGGCGTTAATAATCATGCGTTTGCACATAGAGCAGGAATTGGAGTTTTTAATAAATTCGCCGGTGCTTACTTCCCGCCCGGAAAGATACAGGGTGGAATCTAACATCTTGTCGCGCGAAGCACTAATAATGGCGTTTGCTTCGGCGTGCACACTACGGCACAATTCATAGCGTTCCCCGCGCGGGATATTTAATTCTTGGCGGATACAGGTGCCTAAATCGCAGCAATTTTTTCGTCCGCGCGGTGCCCCCACGTATCCGGTGGAAATTACCTCATCATTTTTTACAATCACCGCTCCGTACCGTCGGCGCAGACAAGTTCCGCGTTGGGAAACAATATCAGCCAAGTCTAAATAGTAATTAATTTTATCTTTTCTGCCCATAGTTGCACTCCTTATGGTTTATTATAACATAAAAAGTAATCCTTTTTTTAGGTTAGCAAAGGGGCGTAAATGCGCTATAATGTGAATATGAAAAAGATATTGCTTTTTTTAATATGTAGTCTTTCTTTGTACGTTGGGGCGGAGACCGTGCATAGTGTAACGGCGGAAACAACGCGCATGTCCCCGGATACACTTAAAAAACATTTTAAATTGAAAGAAGGCATGGAGTTTACCGAGAAGGAATATCAACGTGCACAAGATGATTTGCATAAATTGCGCGTGTTTAAAACGCTTGAGTTTATTGAGAAAAAGCGCAAAGACGGCGTAGATATTCATATTAAAGGCGATGACCGCAGCTACGTGTTTCCCATGGCATTTGCTTTGAGCGGAAAGAAGCGTTCCGCGGGGGTATCGGTAACAAGCGGGAATATT
>CACXHA010000082.1 GCA_902767385.1 uncultured Elusimicrobium sp. | reverse complement strand
TACGTTACACAATTCTCTTATTTCCGTTCATTGGAGTAGTAATAACTATACCCACTCTTATAATAACCGTATTTCCCGTAGGTAAGTCCGCTGCTAGTGCGGTAGTGTCCAATAACAGTACCCAAAACTTTGACCCCTGCTTTTTGCAGTTTGTCCAAGGCGATTTGGGCGGCGCGTACATTTGTTTTTCCGTAGCGGATTACAAAGATAGTACGCGGGATATGTTTACCCCACAACATGGTATCTGCCACCGGTAAAATAGCCGGGCAGTCCACAATTACTTGGTCATACTGGGTCTGGGCCCATTGTAAGAAGTGTGCCAAGCGGGGGGTATTTAATAATTCGGTAGGATTCGGCGGACGCTTTCCGGCCGTCATAATAAAGAGGTTGTTAACCTCGGGAGCCGGTTGAATATTAGCGGCATAATCGGCCTTTTGCGGGTCTTTATCCCACAAGTAACTAAGCCCTTTTTCCGGAGATACTTTAAATACTTTGTGCAGACGGGAGCGACGCAAATCACCGTCGATTAAAAGCACGCGTTTGCCGGTTTGTGCAAGGGCCACGGCTAAGTTGGCAGACAAGTTACTTTTCCCTTCCCCTTGCATGGAGCTGCTTATCAAAAAAGGTGCGTTGTGGTCTTCGGAAAGGGTAAAGTCTAACATGGTGCGGATACTGCGAATATTTTCCGCAAACAATACGTTACCCGGTTTGAACATGGCGGCATATTCGGTTTCCTTCTTTTTCATTTTTTCATGGGGTACAAACCCTAGGAAAGGAAGTCCCAATTTCTTTTCCAAGTCTTCCGAAGATTTTACTGTTTGGTCCAAAAACTCCAACAAAAACACAATGAGTAGCCCCAACAGCCCTCCCCCTAAAATGCCTACTGCCATATTGATTAGCTTGCGTGGCAATACGGGGTTTTGCGGAACAATGGCTGGGTCCACAATGCGAACATTGTTTCCGGAGAACTGACCGGATAATTCAATTTTAATACTTTGCACTAAGCGGCGTGTTTCAATGGCAATTTGGGCCTGCGTAGCGGCCAGTTGCCGTTTTACGGAAACAACTTCGGGGTGTTGCGGCGTGTATTTGGAAGATAATTGCGCCCAACTGCGTTCCAAAGCAGCCTCTTGTTGTTTTAAAGATTTAATGAAATCACTGTTGACCACTTGTGGCATGGAGTTTAACAACTCTTGCTCTTCGGGGCTGGTTTCGGTGCTTTCCAGCGCGCGAATAATATCCTGCCCCATGGAAATACGGTTGCCGATATTTTCTTGCACAAAGGTATTGGTCAAGGTGTTGGCAATATCCGTTGCTAGGTGGGCATCATAAGAACGTACCTTCACGTTTACCAAACGGCTGCGGGTCACCGGATCAATCTTAATGGCTTTGTGTAACGCTTTGACGGAGGGAAATTCTGCATACTGGCTCAAATCCAACTTGTTGTATACGCTTTCCAATAAAGAGCGGCTTTCCAAAAGTTGGTACTGCGTGCGGTAATAATCTTCCATACTGGCAAAGCTACCGTAAGCAGATTCATCCAATTTACCGGCATTTTCTTGGTTGATCATGAGCAGGGCCGAGGCCTCGTACACCGGGCGCATAAAGACATTGACTAAAATGGCTGCCAGTAACCCCAGTAAGGCGGTAGCTACAATGAGCCAAAAATGTTTTAGTACCAAGTTAAATAAGGCACTTATATCTAATTCTTCGTCGTTCATGTGAGTCCTCTTTATTAAAACATGCTCTGCGGCACAAATACAACGTCCCCGGGCTGCAAGGTAATATCCATGCTTTTGTTCCCTTGTTTGGTAATTTGGGAAACGTCCACATCAATGGCTTTTTGTTTGCCGTTTTCCATGCGCAGTACGCGCACTTTAGACGTGTTTGCAATGTCGGTAAACCCACCTACGGAGGTGATGGCTTCTAAAACGGTAAGTGCTTTCTCCGGCGGAATTTGAATAGCGGCCGGTTTGGATACTTGCCCCAATACATATACCGTTTTGTTACCGTATTCTTTGACAAGCATGGAAACCTGCGGACGTTTGATGTAAGAAGTTAAGCGGGCAGCCAGGCGTTGTTCGGCTTGCTCTAGGGTAAGGCCGGAAAGTTTGATGTTTCCAACTAAGGGGAAGGTAATTGTTCCGTTACCGCTCAGGCGCAAAACGCGGTTCATATCGTCTTCCATGTATACTTGTATGTCTACTAAATCACCCGGTTGTAACACGTAGGATTGGGAAGAACGTACCTGCCGTAAGGCGGAGGTTACGTCCTGGGACATAATTTTATTCTGCACAGATTTGGGAGCAGAATTGGAGGAGCTAGCGCAGCCTACAAAAAAGCTTGCGCAAATCAGTAAGCTCAGGTAAGCAACTATTTGTTTTTTCATATTACCCTTATTATACCAAATTAACAGGCAATACGCTACTTGAGTTTGTAGGTGCTGAGTAGGTAGATTTTAGAGAGTTCTTTGTCTTTGGGATATTTTTCCAAATAAGTTTGGGCAGTCTGTTGGGCTTGTTCCCAATAGAACAACTTCTCAATAGGGTCTTTGCTGCGTTGAGCCACATTGTAATAGGCAACTGCCAAACGGGCCGCATAATGCGGGCAAGGGTAGTAGCCAAGGCCAAGCTCATAGTCTGCCAGTTTGGCTTCGGTTTTAAGGCCATGTCCAAATACAAAAGCCCGCCAACAGCGTGTTTTTTGCAATGGGATATAGGTAGAGGCGAGTAGCAACAGTACAAATATAATTCCCACCAAAAGATGAGAAGCGTGCACACGCCCTTTGTTAAACGTGCCCGCCAATACAAGCCCCAATACACAAAAGAACATAAAAGCGCACCCGGGGATAAAAAAGTGGAAATCTACTAAGCTGCCGGTAGCCATCGCTACTAAGGCACTTAGTAGCGCGGCAAACATAAATTGTTTGTTTAAATCTAGCCGTTTCAAACGCCGCAGAGCTCCCCAGGCAAACCAAGACAGCGTGATGAGCAGCATAGCGGCTCCCGCATATCCTACCCCGAGGGCAATTTCCAACCAGTCATTGTGCAGGTGTTCAATGTATTGGTGTACGTCATATTCGGTAAATTCATTAATGACAACGGGCATCGCTCCAATCCCAATGCCCCACACCGGGTATTTGTCCAAGATGCGCCCGGCCGAGCGGTACATCATTTGCCGGATTTCCCCGGAAACACCACTGCTGCGGTGGGCAAATTCGTTAATATCTTCTACGTGCGTATAAATCCAAGTGGCCGATAACACCAGCAACGCCAGCGTATAGAAGAATTTTTTTACTTTGCGCCGCATATTAGCCGGTACACACCACGCACATAAAAACGAGTATCCAAATAGTCCCACCAGTAAGGAAAGCATGGCTCCGCGCGAACGAGTAAACACTGCCGCCACCATAAGCCCCAAACTAATGAGTGCTAAACAAACTTGTTGCACAACTACGCTGTTTTTTTGTTTGCGCGTAATAACATGTTGGAATTGTAACTGGTGCGTGAAGAAGAGTCCTAATGCCAAAAGGGCGTTCATGGTAAAAAATACGCCGGCGTGGTTACGGTTTACAAAGGGCCCTACAGAATCGGCAGAGGTTTTGACACCGGTTAAAAACGTAACATATTCCCCGTTAGGGAATAAGAGTTCACAAATTTCCACCGCGGCGCCGCAGAGAATGAGCGTCCATACCAATTGTTTGACTTCGTCAAAAGAGGGGTACACTTGAATAATCAGCAAAACGGTGGCAAGATACGTTACAAAAATGCTTACGTGGTCTAAGGTATACAACCGCATGAGCGTAACAGGATACCAAGCCACACTGTCCAACAAGGTTTGGGGGGATAAACTTTGAACAAGTGCCAAGCCGATGAGAACGGCAAAGGTTGCCAGTACCGCTTTAAACAAAGAGGGATAAAAAATCTGTCGGCGTGAAATGAGTACGGCGGCCCAAGCCAATACGAGTAGCCCCTGCATCACGCTAAAGGCCCAGGGCTCGGTGCCCGCAAAACTAAAAGGAACAAAAAATACTAAAACCGTTACAACTAATTTTAAAAATAAACTCATAGGGTTATTCTACCAAATTTGCTATAGTAATAATAATGAAGATACTTTGTATTTGTCATGCGAACATCTGCCGTAGTTTTATGGCCCAAGAGTTTTTGCGCCGCTTACTCCCAGAGCACGAGGTTTTTTCCCGCGGGTTATATGCAGATGCTTCTTATGAAGTACCGGAAAAAGTGAAAAAGGCCTTGGCAACCAAAGATATTGTTTTTAACGGGCATACTTCTACCCAACTGACTGCCCAAGATTTGGCGCAGGCTGATTTGATTTTTTGTATGGAGCAAGCCCATGCGGAGAGATTGCTAGACAGGTATGCCCAGTATACCGATAAAATTTGGTTGCTTACCGATTTTGCGTTTGATAAACCGCAAGAGTTGACAGACCCTATTGGGTTGGAGGGGCGCGGATTTGAAAAACAAGTGCGCTTGTTGTATGAGGCCTGCCAGGCGGCCGCCCAACGTATTAAGCAGCAAAAAGGAGAAACTTTATGAAAGGAATTATTTTAGCCGGTGGTGCCGGAACCCGGTTGTACCCGGCGTCGTTACCCATTTCTAAAATTTTATTACCCGTTTACAACAAACCCATGATTTACTACCCGCTTTCCGTACTGATGCAGGCGGGGATTAAAGAAATTTTAATTATCACTAACCCGGAAGATGACGAAAACTTTAAGCGCGTGTTGGGGGACGGTAGTAAGTGGGGGATAAAACTTTCTTATGTGGTGCAACACGTCAAGCGCGGCATTGCCGACGCGTTTATCCTGGGCGAAAAATTTATTGGGCAAGACCCCTGTGCGCTCATTTTAGGCGATAACATTTTTTACGGCAACGGGTTTGAGGAAATTTTGGCCCGCACCGCGGCTCCGCGCCCGGGAGCGACTGTGTTTGCCTACGAAGTCAATGACCCGGAACGCTTTGGCGTGGTGGAGTTTGATAAAACGGGTAAAGCCATTTCTTTGGAAGAAAAACCCAAAAATCCCAAAAGCAATTTTGCCGTAACCGGGTTATATTTTTATGACAACCAAGTGGTCAAATTTTCCAAGGCGTTAAAACCTTCGGCCAGAGGGGAATTGGAAATTACAGATTTAAACAAGCTTTATTTGCAAGAGGGAAATTTGCACGTGGCGCACTTGGGCCGCGGATTTGCTTGGTTGGATACCGGTACGCACGAAAGTGTACTGCAAGCCAGCAACTTTGTGCACAGTATGCAGCTTAACCAAGGGGTAGAAATTGCTTGCTTGGAAGAAATTGCGCTTCGTAAGGGGTTTATAGAACCGGCCCAGTTGCAAGCGCAAATTGCCAAAGCCCCTCAAAATAATTATTACGATTATTTAAAGCGGTTACTTAAAAAATACAAATAATCAGCAATATACCGGCACTTTTTGAAAATAAATTCAAACATTTGTTTGAATTTATTTTTTGTTTTTGTTATAATGTAATCTATGAAAGACGCCCGGCTGAAACTGTTAAAAACATCTGCGCGTATTTTTGCGCAAAAAGGCTATACCGAAACGTCGGTGCGGGAAATTGTTGCCGCCGCGCGCATGAATGTGTCGGCCGTTAGCTATTATTTTGGGGATAAACGCTCCTTGTATTTGGCTACGGTGAAATATCTGGCTAACGAACACCACAAACCTTTCCGCCAAGATAAACCTTTGGCCGAGGCACTTGAAAAATTGGATACTCTTTCTTACAAGCAAACATTGGATTTATTGCACGCGCTACTTAATAAGATAGTGGACTTGGGGTTAGCGGACAAAATGCTTCCTTTAGAGCGTATTTTTACGCACGCCGCGCTGGATAATTCCAAAGAAATGCTGCCGTTGTTGTTTTCGTTTTTAGAAGGGTATCATACCCGCCCGTACAAAATAATCCGTAAGTTAACGGGCCTCAAAGATAAGTCAGTGGAACTGGTAATAGTAACACACGTGATTTTTGGACAAATTAATTTTTCCAAATGTCACCGGATTGCTTTGCTGCATGATTTGGGCCAACAGGATTTTTCACCCCGGTTGCGTATGCAAATTAAGGAAATGGTGTGGAAAAATACGTTGGCAATTTTAAAGTTATATCAAAAAGGAAACAGACATGAATAAACATATCTTGTTAGGGGTGTTGTGCACGTTGGCGTTACCTTGTGCGGCGTTTGACCCGTTGTTTACGTCCCGCGTGCAGCCGCCGAAAGGGTGCATTGATAAGGATATTCTCCATGAGGCACTTTCTTTGGACGATTTAGTGCAAATCGGGGTTTGTACCAACCCAGGTTTAAGTGCGCAGTATATGGGGGTAAAAGCTAATGAGGCCAACTTGGGTGCCGGTCGCAACGAGTATTTGCCTACGCTTCGTTTGACAGGAACCGCCGGTATTAGTGGCAAGCGGGTGGAAAGCCATGGCGGATATACCCACGGAGAACCCTACAATGCCAAGGCCGAGGCCGCGTGGCTGCTCTTTGATTTTGGCGGGCGTGAAAGCCGCATAAACACGTTGCGTGCGTATGCCGATGCCGCCAACTATGGCTACAACGCCGCACTGCATGATTTAATGCTTTCGGTGCAAACGTCTTACTTAAAATTATTGGCCGCGCAGGAAACACTGGTCAGCGCCAAGGCCAGTTTGGATTCGTATAAACAGTCTTATACCGAGGCGCAAAAACGCTATAAACTGGGGATGGTGTCTTTAAGTGATAAACTGCAGGCCCAAACCCGTTACGAACAAGCTTTGTTAGCCGTTGTACTGGCTGAAGACGAAATTAAACAATATAGCGGCAAACTGGCGATATTGCTTAATTTATCGCCGGATACTACCTTAGAGCTCATCAAACCGGTATTTGACCAAGCGGACATCTCCATTGAAAAAGACAACGTACAGGAACTCATGAAAGAGGCCTTGGCTAACCGCCCGGAATTACGTGCACAAGAAAGCCAAGAAAAAGCCGCCAAATCCAGCGTTACCGCGGCAAAGACCAGTATGTTACCTTCTATTAGTGCCACCGCCTCGGCGGATATTACAGACACCACGTGGAGACATCACTCCTATTACGGGCGGGAAAATATAGCCGGCTTGATGGTCAGCATGCCGTTGTTTACCGGGTTTTCCAACCTGTATAGAGTAAAGTCGGCTTCGTCAGTTTACGAGCAAGAGCAAGCCAATACCCAAAATTTACGTTTGGCTATTCAAAACGAAGTGTGGAGTAATTATCAACATTACAAAACCTCTGTGCGTTCGTACGAAATCAGCCAAACTGTCTTGGAAAGTGCCGAAGAAAACCACCGCGTGGCATTTCGCTACTATCAAGTGGGCAAAGGAGACATTTTGACTTTGCTTGACGCCGTAGCGCAACTGGCAGACGCGCGCCAAAACAAAATTTCTGCTTTCTACAGTTTACTGCTGAGCAAAGCAAATCTATATAAGAGTATCGGGAAATAAAATTATGACAAAAAGAACCATGTATCGTTATATCAAATATCTGCTGCTCGTATTTGTGGGGGTAGCTATAGGGTTTTTCGTAAAAGGGAAATTCTTTTCTCACGCCGGACAAATGGGTTTTGGCGCGGGTGGACAAGCCAGCGTGCTCGTTAAAACATTAGCGCGCAAGCCGGTGGCTTTGGGCAAAAATTTTATTGCCAAGGTAGAGGCGATTAACGCCTCGGACGTTGTGCCGCAAGTGTCGGGTTATATTGACCAGGTGCTTTTTGCAGACGGCTCTTTTGTCAACGAAGGCGACGTGCTTTTTATTATTGACCAAAAACGCTATCAAGCGGCGGTTTCCTCGGCAGAGGCCAATTTGGATAAGTCCAAAGCGGCACTCAAACAGATTCAAAACGATTACAACCGCGAGTTGGCCTTGTATAAGGACAAAATGCTTTCTCAAGCCGATATTGAGCTAGCGGAAAGCAATTTAGCCAATGCCAAAGCCAACGTAAAAGCTGCTCAAGCCGCGCTTGATTTAGCTAAACTGGATTTAGACTATACCGAAGTGCGCTCCCCGATTTCCGGTTACATTGGCAAAGCACTTTTCACTAAAGGGAACTTAGCTACCGCCGGGGCCAGCAAATTGGCCCGCGTGGTACAAATGGATCCGATTCGTGTGGTATTTTCCATTACCGATAAAGAACGCTTATCCGGTATGGACCAGTTAGCTTCTCAAACCGTTCACCCGGATATCCAAATTGGGCTTTCAAACGGGCAGACGTTAGAAATGCCCAATGCCTCTTTGTTTGCCGATAACGAAATCAATGCGCAAACCGCTACCATGGCTGTTTACGCGCAAACAGATAACAAAGAAAACAAACTCATTCCGGGTAACTACGTCAACGTAACGGTCAGTTTGGATAAACTGCGCCCGATGATTTTAATTCCGCAAACGGCTATCTCGCAAGATGCTACCGGCCAGTACGTAATGATCGTCAATGAACAAGGCACCGTTGTACAAAAATACATTACCGTCGGCGACGTAGTAGGCAACAACGTGGTAGTCGTTTCCGGTTTGGAAGAGGGGGACCGCATAGTTACCATCGGCCAACAAAAACTGCAAAACGGTCAACAGGTCAACGTCAGCGAGGTCAATACTCCGGGCGAACCTGCCGCTAAGGAAGGGAACTAAATGTTTGCCAAGTTCTTTATTAACCGTCCTCGGTTTGCGATTGTTATTTCACTGGTGTTGTGTTTAGCCGGGGCAATTGCTCTTAAAAATTTGCCGGTTGCATTGTACCCGGAGATCACTCCGCCCGAAGTGGTGGTACGTGCCAATTATCCGGGTGCTAGTGCCGAAGTAATTGCCAAAACGGTCGGTATTCCGTTGGAATCTTCCGTCAACGGGGTGGAGGACATGCTTTATATGTCGTCTGATTCGGCAGACGGTTCCTACATGCTGACCGTTACATTTAAAACAGGGGTGGACCCGGATATTGCACAGGTCAAAGTGCAAAACCGCGTGTCACAAGCCACGCCGCTCTTACCTACCGAAGTTACCCGCCAAGGGATTAGCGTGTTCCGCCGTTCGTCTAACATTTTGGGGTTAGTCAACTTTAAATCCAAAGACGGTTCTCTTGACGAGCTAGAAATCAGCGACTATCTAAACAACAACGTTCAAAAAAACATCAGCCGTATTAACGGCGTAGGGGAAGCGCGTGTTTTCGGCGCGGCCAAAAGTATGCGCGTGTGGTTGGATTCGGACAAAATGGCGGCGCTAGATATTTCCGTTGCCAACGTCAAAAACGCCATTGCCACCCAAAACTATCAGCCTTCTTTGGGTAAAATCGGTGCCGCCCCTAACGACGGCACAGTTATGACGGTTTATGCCTTGCAAACCGACGGCCGCTTAAATAACGCCAAGGACTTCCAAAATATTATCGTCCGCACGGACGACCAGGGTGGTTTGGTGCGTCTCTCGGATATTGCCAAAGTGGAAGAAGGCAAAGAGTCTTACAGTTTTAACGCTACCTTCAATGGCGAAACGTCAGTTCCGCTGATGATTAACCTTTCTTCCGGCGCCAATGCGTTGGAAACCATTAAAAGCGTGCGTGCCGAACTCAAACGCTTGGAACAATTCTTCCCGCCCAGTTTACAGTATGACTTTGCCGTGGACACCACAGACTTTATTAACGCCTCGGTGGAAGAAGTTGTTTTTACGTTGCTGTTGACGTTTGTGCTCGTAGTCATTGTGTGTTACGTGTTCTTGCAGGACTGGCGCGCCACACTCGTTCCCGCGGCCACGATTCCGGTGTCTCTGCTTGGTACGTTTGCAGTCATGATGGCGTTGGGATATTCTATCAATATGTTCACGCTCTTTGCGTTGGTACTGGCCATCGGGTTGGTAGTAGACGACGCTATTTGTGTGGTAGAGCGTGTTATCGTGCTTATGAACCGCGACAAAATGCCCGCCAAGGCCGCGGCCGAACAAGCCATGGACGAACTTTCTAGTGCGCTTATTGCCACTACGCTAGTGCTCTTGGCTATTTTCGTACCGATTACGTTTATGGGCGGTATTACAGGTAAAATTTACACCCAGTTTGCCGTTACCATTTCCGTAGCGGTATGTTTCTCTACGCTAAACGCGCTTTCTTTGTCGCCGGCTATTTGTGCCACCATGCTGCGTCCCATTAAAGAAACCAATATATGGGTGCTACGGTGGTTTAATATGGCGGTACAAAAAGGTTCGCGCGGGTATCGTACCGTCGTGCGCAAAATGGCGCGTAAGTTTATTATTGCCTTACTATTTGGCGGATTTGTGGCGTTAGACTTTGTATTTTTGCAAGTGATGCCCACCTCGTTTATTCCGTTGGAAGACCAAGGTATTGTGATTGTAGACGTGCAACTGCCCGAAGGGGCCACCTCCAACCGCACCCGCAAGGTGCTTGATCAAGTGATAGATCAAATCCTTCAAACGCCCGGCGTAAAACACGCAGCTTCCGTACAAGGGTTTAGCTTACTGGGGGGTTCTGGTGAAAACACCGGCGTTGCCTTTGTAAGATTAATCCCGTGGGATGAACGCAAAAATGCCGGGATGTTCACGCGCTTGTGGAATAAAATGAGAGGCAAACCCACTCCTAATAAAGCACAAAGCGCGATTGCCCAGCAGTTTAACATGCAATTTTCTCAAATCCCCGATGCTACCATCCGTGCGATTGAAATGCCGTCTATCCCGGGTTTAGGCACGTCGGGCGGGCTTGATTTACGCATCCAGTCGCTTAACGATTTTGATTACCAAAAATTGGCCAATGTGGCTACGGGTATGGGATACCAAATGATGATGGATCCTTCTCTGCAAATCGCTTATGCTACTTTTAAGGCGGACACGCCTAACATCTATTTGGACGTCAACCGTCAAAAAGCCGAAAGTATGAAAGTGCCCGTTTCCAGCGTGTTTTCCATTTTGGAAAACTACTTGGGTTCTTCGTACGTGGGTGACGTAAACTTCGGCACGCAGATTAATAAAGTAATTATGCAGTCCGACAGTAAGTACCGCATGACGCCCGAAAACATCAACAAAATGTATGTGACCAGTTCCACTGGCGAGCTTGTGCCCTTAATGGCACTGGTGGACCAAAAGTACATTTTGTCGCCACGCCAGATTACGCGTTACAACCAGTACCCTGCCGCTACGGTGATGGGGACGCCAAGTCCCAAGTCCAGTTCCGGGCAAGCGATGGCAAAGACAGAGCAGATTCTTAAAAACTTACCGCCCGGTTACGCCTATGAGTGGACGGGTATGAGTTACCAGGAAAAACAAAACAAAGGGCAAATCAATACGCTCATTTTGTTGGCGGTTATCTTTGCGTACTTGTTCCTGGTGGCGCAGTATGAAAGCTGGACGATTCCGGTGCCGGTGCTGATGTCTGTGGTGGCAGCGGTAGGCGGGGGACTATTTGGGTTGTGGATTAGCGGACAATCTTTGAGTATTTACGCACAGTTGGGGTTGGTACTCCTCGTCGGGTTGGCCGCCAAAAACGCTATTTTGATTGTAGAGTTTGCCAAAGACGAACACAAATCCGGCGCCAGCGTTTATAAAGCCGCTATGGACGGACTTATTCAACGTTTCCGCCCGGTACTTATGACGGCGTTTACGTTTATTTTGGGGATGCTCCCCATGGTAATGGCTACGGGGGCCGGTGCTGCCAGCCGCCGCGCGTTGGGCGTGCCGGTGTTTTACGGGATGCTTATCGGTACGCTTGCGGGCTTGGTGCTGATTCCACTGTTCTATATGCTGGTGCAAAGCCAAGTGGAACGCTACGCCCGGTACAAAGCCAAAAAGCGCGGACAAATTATTGAGCCGCACCCGGACGAAAGCAAAATCCGCTAACTACCTGTTGTCATCCTGAACCAGCCCCATTACCATAGGGGCTGCCCCGAAAGGTTTGTATTCGGGGTCTAATCAAAAGGATTCAGGATCTCTCTGCTATTTAAAAAGCCCCGGTACTCCCGGGGTTTTTTAGGTCTTTAGACCCATATGCTCCTAGGCCTTTTGGCCCTGGTTTTTTAGAACCTTTGGGCCTAAATTAGTAAAAGTAAGGGACATAACAAAGGCTAGGAGGAAAACATGAAGAAATTAATGTTGTTGTTGGCGGCTCTTTTGATCGGCGGTGCTGTATTTGCCCAATCTTACGATTATGACCGCATCCCGGATGACCCGCCCGGCGCGCCGCGTCCGTGGGCTACCGTAGCGTTAGATGCGCAAGAAGTTTCATTGCCGTCTGGGACCCCATATCATCGTTTTACGTTGACGGATAATAAAAACCCCGTTGAAATAGGCGATATGACTATCCAATTTAAGCACCATGATGACGACCCTACTAAACTTACGATTATTCCAATTCTTAAGGATGGGGCAGATATCGAATTTTGGGCCAACAACCCTGTCCAATTTTTTGTGGAAAGCGATGGCAGAGAAATAATTGTATCTGTGGCAGGTAATATACACGAATATACCACTTTCTGCATGATTAAAATGGTGTGGAAAGACCCGCAAGGGGAAGTACATAAAAAACAAGTTGCCATGGCGTATTAATAGGTAATTGGAAGCCCCGCGTTAAGCGGGGTTTCCAAAATCACTTGTTTTTTCAACATTTTTTACTAATACTATAATACCTCTGGCAATGAGGGTTAAATATTATGAAAACACGTGCTTGCAGGTTATTTATCGTGGGTATTTGTGCGCTTTTTGTACTATTAAGCGCCGACGGTGCTTTTGCCCAAAAAAACTGGAAGAAAGGTGTAAAAGGCGCCAAAAATGCCCGTGTAACCTCTAGCCGTAAATTACCGGGTAAAGGGAAAAACAAACTATCTGTCAAAACGCCTTCGGCAAATGTTTCCAACGTTACCAAACCGGTTTCGATACAATCCATGCCGCACGCCCCCGTCAATGCTGCCGTACAAGCTGCTCAAAAAGCTGCTAAAAACCCAACGGCTTTTATACCCGTTCAAGCAAAAACAGCGCTGACAGCATCTGTTATAGCGCAAGACAGCGGAACCAATTTAACAGGCATACAAGCATTAAACTATTACTATCCCACGTGGCGGCAGGAGTTGGGGGGAATGTTTAGCAACGAACAACTTGACGCGGTGGAAAAAGCGTTTGCGGCTACTGACGAGTGGCTCTTTGTGCGCAGCGACGACGGCGAATTAAAAGCGCGCACCAAATACGAGTGGGATTATGAGGCCCGGTTTTTAACCATTTTACAAAACAGCGGCATTAGTTTTACGGATAAACAAATTCGCAAATTAGTAGGAGGAATGGGCCCTCAGGGTTTTTCATTTAACCAGTATTTTACATTTAAAAATACTATGGCGTTTATAATGGCAACAGGAAAACGCCCCCGAAAGGGTATAAAAGAAAATGGACAATTTCTCTCTCAGGTCGAATTACAAAAGCGCGCAAAAGAAGGAGACAGCCACGCAGCTAAACTATATCAGGAAGTGGCATTGGGGGCAAAAATTTCCGTATCTCTTCAAAGATGGCCTAAAGATTCTTCTGTATTTAAAGACCTAAAAACTTTAATTACCAATGAACAATATTTGAATCAAGCCCAACGCAAGACGCCCCGGGAGTGGCTAGAAATTATTGAGCCATGGGTCCTAGAACACAACCGGTGGCCTTCACAAAATATCGAAGAAGAAAAACAATTGTACAAAGGGACATTGAGAAGCATGACTGAACACCCTGATGATCCATCCAGTGTACAGATGAAAAAATTAAAAGAGAAATATAAAGGACTTATTGCATATAAAACGCCGCAAGAGTGGCTAGAAATTATTGAGCCATGGGTCCTAGAACATCACCGGTGGCCTTCATCATTTATTCAAGAAGAAAAGAGTATGTACATGGGAGGTCATAGGAGCATGGTTGCGCACCCAGATGACCCGGCTAGTGTACGGATGAAAGCATTAAGAGAAAAGTATGAAAGCATTCATGCATCTCCTAAAACACCACAAGAGTGGCTAGAAATTATTGAACCGTGGGTTCTTGAACATCAGCGTTGGCCCTCACAAACTATTGAAGCGGAGGCATCCATGTATGCAGGAGCAGGCGGTGTTATGAGAAGGTATCCGAACTCACCGGTTGCCATACGACTTCAAGAATTACAAGAAAAATATAGGATATTTGCACCACATAAAACAGCAGAAGAATATCTAACGCTTGCTATGCAATATTCTACGAAGCCGCGTGCCCATATATATAGGGACGGACATTATCTTTCCAAGAAAGAAATGACTCCGGAAGAAATAAAAGAAAGCACTATTGGTAAAGGGCTTCAAACCAATAAAAATCATCCGCGTGTAAAGGCCTATTTAGATGAAAACCGTTTAATTAATAAACAACAATCAACAGAACAGTTATATGCTACCTTGGTAGCCCACATCCATAATTATGGGCACTACCCAATGAAAACTGAAAATTCACTTCTGTCCATCATATACAACCGTCTGCGCTATTATGAGTCCACCATGACACCTGACGGGAAATACGCAGACCCATACTTGCAAAAAATTTACGAGATTAAACAATGGAATGAGCGCGTTAAACGCGGCGAGGTGGATTGGGAAAAATTCCCCGGATTATTCAAAAAGCACCGCCGCACCATCGGCGAAATCATGCGCGAGCAGGGTATTTTGCCGTCCCAAGAAGCGGCAAAAGAATTAGCGCAACTGCCCGCCGAAGAACAACAAGCCATTGAGCAAATGGCGGACAATATGCTTACCCTGTGGGAAGATTTTGAAGGCGTATGGTGGCAGGACAACCAAAAGCACATCATTACCACGCCGCAAACGCAAATTGCTTTTAACACCGTTCTTAATGCGGTACGCAACCAAGTGCCCGGCAGAAATAACGTCAACATCTCTAACGTGCTGGAACAAGTAAACGGTATGCAACTGGGGCAAGACGGGCCGGACTATTACCGTGTCATCTACCGCGGCAATAACCCACGTCTGCCGCGCGCCGAGGACTTCCACAACGTGCTGGAAACCCAGGGAATTACGCAAGCAGATGCCGCTAACGCCTACAAACTAAACAGCCCGCATATTGAGTTGGACGGAGATGAAGAACTGGTATATAATCTGCTCGTCCGCAAAGACGTAACCGACAAAGAAATGAGCGCAGTAATTGACGCGCTTACACCCGCCGGTTGGGAAATCCGCCTCGGCGCGCATGAGCTGCTTCACGAAATCAAACAAAGGTGGATTCACATCCATATTGAACAAGTGGTGCCCACTACCGAAGAAGATGCCCAAGACATCAGCAACGTTTTGCGCGTGGATATGCGTGCACTTACCCAAGGCAAAAACCCGCAGCAAATTGCCAAGACACTACGCTACCTGTTTGCCAAATACTTAAAAGAAGACGGGCACCAAGCGTTAAACAATATCCAAAAAGCATTTTAAAAAACTTCCGCGTGTTGTTTTCGTCCTTGACAAACGCCCTGCGTAACACTATACTATAAGTACCGTTTACGAGGGGGAAAACTATGAAATACATCTCTTTTTTAGGGCTTTTGTTAGTGGCTGTTTGCGCCGCGGCATATCAGGCCGGTCCAGCGAACCGCGCTAATTTTGATGCGGCAAAGCCGACAGAACAAGCTGGTGTGCAACCGTCTAATCAACATCGCGCTTTTAGTAATTACAATAACCGCAATTGGAGCAAAGGTGTGCAAACCCAGGCGGTACAGACCGAGGTGGCAGGGACGTCTGCGGTAGATTTTGATAAGAACACGCCGCAAAAATTAGTGGGCAAAGTGCAATCGGCGCAACCGGCAGCTAAACCGGCCAAGCAGCAACCGGCACAAACTCCGACGGCAGGACAGGCACCCACTGCTACTCCTCAAGCGGCGGGAGTGCCGGCTAACGTGGACCCAGCCGCCATGATGCAGCAAGTGCAAGGGATGGTAAACGCTATGGGTAGTAATGGGCAAGCTCCGGCAGGTATGCCGGATATTTCAGCCCTAATGGGCGGCGCCATGCCATCTATGCCCACCGTTCCGGCGGCTGCTGGACAAACTCCGGCAACGCCGGTTAAGAAATAGAGGTTGTGTATGAAGCAAATTTTGTCCGTTTCTTTTTGTGTGTTGTTAGCCGGTGTGGGCGTTGCTAAAACGCCTCCCACGCGTGTTCCGGTTTTGCGTTCCATGACGGATGTATCTGTGCAACGTCCGCAAACCGACGTGCAAGTAGTTCGTCCGGTTAGTGCGAACGCGCAGCACCCTGCCACGCAGGTGGAAGTAGTGCGTCCGCAAACCCAGGTGGAGGTTTCTCATCTGCAAACTACTACGCAAGTAATGCACCCGGCTACGACGGTGGAAGTAGTCCATCCAACTACGCAAGTAGAAGTAGTTCACCCCCAAACAACGGTGGAGGTGATTCATCCGCAAACTCCCAGCTTCGTACAAGAAGGTGATGAAGATGTTTCTGCCGGGAAACCGGGCGCCAAGAAGGGGGGAAAAACCATTTCTTCGGCGAAAGCTACTACCTCTATGAGCGATTATAAACCTAAACAAGCCAAGGATTTTAAAACGGCTCAAAAGGCCGCGCCGCTGGGTGGCGGAGACCTTAAATTGGGTAATTCTACCGACCAGGCCGCCAAAGATGCGGCGGCCAAAGCCAGTTTGTTGGGCTCTCAAAATAATCAAAATATGGACGTAGATCCCAAGAGAAATAAAATGGGCGGTTTGGATAAAGTAGTAACCGATCGTGCTAAACAACGAGGAAAACGAAAGTAATATTTTTTAATTGCTACCAAGTGAGGGGGGAGAAAGTATGAAATTCTCCCCCTTTTTATTTTAGTATAAGGGGGAAAAACTTTCCGGTTTTCCCCCTCGTTTTGTTGCTATTAAAAGTCGATTAGGTGTGCCACATGGCTTAAGCCATCATAAACCATTAGATAGAGTTTTGGTGTCCTTCCCTTTTACAAGTGATTTTAGTTTGCCCCATACCCTAGGTACCCCCAAATCGTTTTAGGGCATTGGCTAAAAACGCGATTTCAATTTGCCCCATATCCCAGGTACCCCCAAATCGTT
>CACXHA010000081.1 GCA_902767385.1 uncultured Elusimicrobium sp. | reverse complement strand
ATTGAGTGGAAAGGCGGCAACTTAAACAGCAAGCTCATCATTATGCCGCGCGGCATGGAAAATACCGCGCTCACCCCCGAAGGCCAAAACGGTCACAAATGGGTAAACAAATACGGCGCGGTAGGCGCCAGTACAGTAGAGCCCATCTTCGTAACCGAAGGCGTGAACGAAAAAGGGCTTAATGCTGGAATTTTCTACTTTGCGGGAGTTGGTAGCTTAACCCCGTATGAAAAAAAATACCGCAAACAATCCGTCAGCGACGGAGAATTGGTGCGCTTTATTTTAACCAACTACGCAACCGTGGACGAAGTGATGCAAGGTCTCAAAAAAATAGCCATTATCCCTATCGGCAAACCCGATAAAGACGGGCACTATGCCACCGGCCATTGGCGCATTAGCGACCCGTCCGGGCGCAGCGTGGTGTTGGAAATTACCGACAAAGGCGAACGCAATTTCTACGAAAATAACTTGCGTGTGTTTACCAACTCGCCCTCTTTCCCCTGGCACCAAGCCAACCTGAACAATTACATTCACTTGTCCGGCGGGGAAACCCCCAATAAAACCATGGGAGAAGTGAACTTAGCTTCTTATGGCGGCGGCACGAATTTAACCGGACTCCCCGGTGATTTAACCCCGCCTTCCCGTTTAGTGCGTGCTTTTTTCTACACGCAAACGGCTCCCACGCCCAAAGATACGTATGGTGCGGTAACACAGGCGTTCCATATTTTAAACAACTTTGATTTGCCGATTGGCGCGGAATATGCCCTGGGCGAAAAAATACCGGATATGCCCAGTGCCACCCAATGGACGGCCGTTAGCGACCTTTCGCACCCGACGTTCTACTATAGAACGATGTATAACTCGGCGATTCGCAAAATTGATTTAACCAAAATTGATTTTGACACCGTGCCCTATACGGTTGCGCCTATGGATAACGTACCGCAAGAGAAATTCCAAGAGTTGTTATTTTAAGAAGGGGCACATACAAAACCCCCGCGCTTATAGCGCGGGGGTTTTTATATAGCTTTCAAATTATAATAGAGTTTTCTTTTGCAACAGTTGCTCAAAGGTAGTAACCGTTACAGGGCGGCTAAAGAAATATCCTTGCGCCAAATCAGCCCCGCATTTGCGCAAGAAATCAGCCTGTTCGCGCGTTTCCACGCCTTCGGTAACTACTTTAACACCCAAGGTTTTAATCATGGCAATAGCCCCTTCAATAACCTTTTGGGCTCGCGGATTTTCTTCAAAGCCCGATAAAAATTCTTTGTCCAGCTTAATACTATCAAATTTAAGTTCTTTAAGCACGTTAAGCGAAGAATAGCCCGAGCCAAAATCGTCCATCGCTACCGGGAAACCGTACAAGTGTAGCCCGGCTACTACTTCCTGCGCACGTTCCAAATTGTTAAAGATGACGCTTTCGGTAATTTCTGCTTCCAAGAGTTTATTGGGTACGTTATACTGCGCCATGATGCGGCGCATTTGCGGAATAAACCGCGAATCGTTTAAGTGCAAGCGCGAAAAATTAACCGCTAACGGCACAACGGGCGTTCCGTTGGCCTGCCAAGCCGCTAACAAACGGGCGGCTTCTTCCATAATAAACATATCTAGTTTTAAAATAAAACCGTTGCGTTCAAAAAGCGGAATAAATTCATCAGGCCGCACCATGCGCCCTTCGTGATTCCACCGCACCAACGATTCCGCGCCTAAAATTTCGCCTGTTACAAAATCACATTTGGGTTGCAAATACATTTCAAATTCCCGGTTGGCTAAAGCCGCTTCCATGGAGCTTTCAATTTGTTGTTCGGTTACAATGCGGGCACGGTCCGCCGCGTCGTAAAATTCATATTTTTCAAACGTATGCGTTTTGGCCCGGTCCAACGCCAAATGAGCACGGTCCAACATAATATAGAACGCAATATCTTCGGTAATTTCATAAATTCCAAAAGACAAATCCAACACCAGGCACGAATCGGCCACCGTGCAGTTGCGTTTTAGTTGCGTGGCTAATGCTTTTAAGCGTTTTAAAAAAGATTTGCGGTCTTCATACTTTAAAAGTAACACAAACTTATCTGCGGATAACCGGCAAAAACTTTCTTCGGGTTGTAACTCTTCTTGCAGCACCTGAGCCACCCGTTTTAATACTTCGTTACCGCGTTCATAACCGTGTAAATCATTAATTACTTTAAATTTGCTAATATCAAAAATTACAAGCGCCGCTTGACGGTTGAGGCCTTCCAACCTGCTGTTAAATTGTTCGCACATGCGGTTAAAATTATCCGCGCCGGTTAACGGGTCCACAAAGGCCGTGGTAAAGAGTTGCCGGTTACTGTCATCCCGCACGCGCATAATGAAAAACATTAGAAAATAAAATACTAAAAACACCACGCCAAACAGAACTAACGAGAGTTTAGCCACTTGCGTTGCTTGTTCTTCTACATACTTAGCCGGGACGGCCGACACCATATACCAATTGTTAATGGGCAGGGGAATAAATTGGAGAAAATTGTGTTTCCCATCGGGTGTATAATATCCCGCCAACACCGTCTTGCCGGCTGCCAAATCTTGGCGAAGCCCGTTTAAAGTAAGTGTCTCATCTAATGTAACAGACTCTAACACCGTAAATAAATTTGAATGAGGTAAATTCTCATACGCAAGGACAACATTTCCGTTGCGTTCAATAATAACAGAGTGTCCGTCGTTACCCATAGAAGTAAGTGCTAGGACATTTCGGTAATAATTTTCTTTCTGTACCGCCACTAAAGCACCTACCGGCACCCCGTCGTTAGGATCTACCGGCACTGCTTGTATCAAAATAGCAGACGGATACCCTTTTTCCCGTTGGTACACGGTACTGTAAAAATTGTTTTTTGAAGTATGCCTCAACAAATCTTGTATTGCCTTCTTACTTAACGGACGCACTTGCGTATTAGAATAAATCGCCCGTCCGTCTGCGTAGATAAATACCAACGCATCAAAGTGGTCTTTATCGTCCAAACGGGCCAACATTTCCTGCAACGAATTTTCATCCTGCCATGGATAAGAATCTTCTATGGGAAGTGCGCTGGTGGTTAAAATTTCCTGATCTTTCTCCACCAAACGTATAAAATTGCCAGCGGAATCACGTGCGGCATCGGCAATATGAATTTTAACGTCTTTTTCCAGCAGCACATTTACTTGCCGCCAATAAAGCACCACACCCGCCGTCACCACGACGGCGGCAATAAGCGCAAAAATAAAAAATGAACGAAAGGAAACACGCTGCATGATTAATTTATTATATCATTTACCCAACCCCTTCGTCCGTCTAGTTTTGCTAGGATTTGGCCGGTGGATTGTAAGATGTTCCTTGTACTTTAAAAAGCCCAATTACCTGTTGCGAATAAGCAAACATGGGGTAAAAGGGACAATCCGGGTTTCGCAATTCTGGCTCAGCCACTTCTTTGTAAAAAACAGCTTCTTGGCTAACGGCCAGTAACATCACCTGCCCGGCACTTGAAGGACCCGGCACTTCCGTTCCGGCCGCTACTTTTGTCATCTGCGCGGTTAATTTGGCGGCATAGGCCAGCATGTGAGCAGCCGCTTCTTGCAAAGGTTCATTTCCATGCCCGCCGATCATACCCCCCAGTCCGCTTTTACTATTATTTTCAAAATACAAGCTACTATCTCCCAAGGAATTAGTGGCAATGAGCAAATGTTTAGTTTGATCCCCGTCCGCTAATGCCATTTCTACGGCAGCAGCTACGATTTTTTCTACTCCAATCTCAATAAATCCCTTACGGCTTTGCATATTTTTAGCATCTAGCCAAAATGCACGCATATTTTGATAAGCTGGTTTCATAAAAATCCCCCTTTTGTTTAATATAACATTAAAATGCTTTTTTTGGCTATAATAAATATATGAGTATGAAACGTGCCATAATTTTAATGTTGGACTCTGTGGGCATTGGCGGAGCCGAAGACGCCGCTAAATTTGGCGATGCCGGCGCCGACACACTGGGCCATATTGCCAGGGCCAACGGCGGGCTCCAAATCCCCAATTTAGTAGCGTTAGGGTTAGACAAAGCCGCCCAGGCCTCTACCGGAAAAACTCTGCAATTAGGCCCACAACCGGCACCTCAAATCGACTTGCCTTCCAAATACGGTTTTATGCGTGAAATCAGCCATGGCAAAGACACCTCGTCGGGCCATTGGGAAATGGCCGGCGCACCGGTGCTTTTTAACTGGGGTTATTTTTCCCCCAACTATCCGTCTTTCCCCGCTGATTTAATAGAAAAAATTTGCACAGAGGCCAACCTGCCCGGCATTTTGGGCAACAAAGCCGCCAGCGGCACAACCATCATTGAAGAACTGGGCGAGCAGCACATTAAAACCGGAAAACCGATTTGCTACACGTCGGCAGACAGCGTATTTCAAATTGCCGCGCATGAAAAATATTTTGGGTTGGAACGGTTGTATAAGCTGTGCGAGATTGCCTTTAAACACGTAGCCCCTTACAACATTGCCCGCGTGATTGCGCGCCCGTTTGTGGGTGAAAAACCCGGGCAGTTTACCCGCACCAAAAACCGACGCGATTATTCCGTTAAACCTCCGCAACCCACCGTATTGGACGCTATCAAAAACGCGGGCGGACAAGTAATTTCTGTCGGCAAAATTGCCGATATTTTTGCGCACCAGGGCATTACCAAAGCAGTCAAAGCGTCCGGTTTGCAAGAACTGTGGGACGTTACGTTGCGCGAGGCCAAAGCCGCGCCCGATTTTAGTTTGGTGTTTACCAACTTTGTAGATTTTGATATGGTTTACGGCCACCGCCGCGACGTAAAAGGCTACGCACAAGGGTTGGAATATTTTGACAGCCGGTTGCCCGAACTGGCCGCGCAGTTAGAAGAAAATGACGTCGTATTTATTACGGCCGATCACGGATGTGACCCTACCTATACCGGCACCGATCACACACGCGAACATGTACCGGCTATTCTATTTGGCAAAAACGTAAGTCCGCAGTTTATCGGTGGGCGGGATACGTATGCGGACCTGGGTCAAACGGTAGCCGCTTATTTCAACTTGCCACCCTTAAACGTAGGAAAAAGTTTTCTATAACACGCCGCGGACACGCAGTTGCGCGCGCAGTTCCTCGGGTGTAGTAAATAAAATCGTATCAAAACCCAACTGTTTACCTGTTTGGATATTGGCCGGGTTATCGTCGGTAAAAATACAATTTGAGACCTGCAGATGATAGCGCGAGAGCAAAATTTGGTACAAGCGCACATCCGGCTTTACGCATTTCTCATAGCCCGATATAACCGCCCCGTCAAATTCTTTTAAAAACGGAAATTTTGCTTGCGCGAGCGGAAATGTCTCGGCCGACCAATTACTGAGCGCATACACGCGGTACCCTTTGGCTTTCAGTTCACGCAAAATTTGCACCGTTCCTTCTATGGCACCGCCCATCATTTCCGCCCAACGCGTATGGTATGCCTTAATTTCGCGCGCATATTGCGGAAACAATTTGATGCGTTCGGCACATCCTTGCGCAAATGGTTTGCCACCGTCCATTTCTATGTTCCAACTCATAGGACATACGGTTGCCAAAAATTGTTCCATTTGTTTTTCGTCGGTAAAAATCTTACGATAAAGGTACCGTTGATTCCAATCGATAAGAACGGCACCCAAATCAAAAATAATATCTTTCATGATTTTATTTTATTTCTCCCAATGGGTATGTTTTCAAATTTGAGATGATAAACTGTCGTATGTTACCCCGTGGCGTACGTCTGCAAGACAATGCGTAGCATTGCAAGTACGCAAGGTGGGTAAATCGGCAGTTCAGGGCTCAAATTTGGAAACCGTTTGAGCGCGCCTTATAGCACTAATGTATCTTCCATATCCGGGCCAGTAGAGATTAAGGCAATCTTCGGGTGCGGATAGGTTTTATCGGACAAGGCCTGTAAGTCTGCCAAGAATTTTTTGGCGTCTGTGGTAAAATCAGCGGCGTTTTTCACGCGGTCGTTGCCTTCAAACATATCAATATGCGTAATGGCAATTTTGGTGCAGTTGTTAATCATAATGGCACGCGCGGCGGATTTCCACTCAAACTCGCCCACGCGGCGCAAGCGTTTGCTCACACTGCCGATTTCGTGCCCCTTGGTATGATAAATTTTCAATTCTTTTTCGTCAAACATTTCTTTTTCAAGCGGTCCAGGGCCCACGCGCGTAATGTATGGCTTAAACACCACATACACATCCCGCACGGATTTGGGGCCGAGGCCGGCTTCGCCTAAGAAAGTGCTGGCGGTGGTGTCGCGCGAAGTTACAAACGGATATTCCCCATGCAACAAAGAAAGTTTAATTCCTTGCGTACCTTCCAACAAAATATGACCACCTTTATCCAAGCAACCGTTTAAAAGTTCAGGTACATCTTGGATAAAATCTTTAAGTAGCGGTTCATCTTTGGCAAATTTAATTTCACGCCGTTCAATACGTTCTTTGACGGCTTGTCCAAGCCCGGTCCCCACACTGCCGATCTTGCTCATAAAGTGCGCGGCTCCGCGTTCGACGGCGGTTTGTTCATCGGTAATTAACACAGCATAGGGGTCAATAATTAAACGCTCTTGCGTATTTGTTTTTTTAACTTCATCTAACAGCCACTCGGTTTTCGTATAAGCACCTGCCCCCAAAACCAGTTTAGTTTTAGGGTTTAAAAAACCGGACGGAATATTTTTAAGCGTGTAAGAAACTCCGTTTTGTACGACGGTATGCCCCGCGTTGGGGCCGCCCACGCGCACACAATAATCGTAATTACCTTTATAGGAAAGATAAGCGGCAATTTTTCCTTTGCCTTCGTCTCCGGCTTGGCCACCGCATACTAAATCAATCATAATTTTCCTCCGCAAGTTGGGGTGCTAACCCTAAATATTTTTCTGCTTCTAACATATGTAGTTGCATTTTGACAGACGGCGGAATATTAAGCCCGTCTATAAAATCGGTAAGTGCGCCGGCCGTTAAATGACGACCGCGCGTAAAATCGCGCAATAATTCATAAGCGTTTTGACACCCGTAAGCACGTAAAATAGTTTGGATAGCCTCCGCCAGTACCTCGGGATGCGCCGCTAATTCTTCGCTTGCAAAATTCTTATCAAACGCAATTTTGGATAAGCCTTTGAGTAGTGACTCATACGCTACTAAAGCGTGTCCAAACGCGACCGGAATATTACGCAAAACGGTAGAGTCCGACAAGTCCCGCTGCAAACGCGACACCGGCAATTTACTCGCCAAAAAATCCAAAAGAGCAGAAGATAATTGCAAATTCCCTTCCGCATTTTCAAAATCAATCGGGTTTACTTTTTGCGGCATGGTGGAAGAACCCACCTCGCCTTTTACGGGCTGTTGTTTAACTAATCCGGTGGAAATATACTGCCACATATCGCGGCTAAAATCCGTTAAAATCACGTTTATGCGCCGTAAATTATCAAATAGTTCGGCGTAACTGTCGCGATTGTCCACTTGTGTAGTGACCGGGTTTAAAAAGAGTTTTAGTTTTCGGTTTTTGTTAAGCGCGATAAGCACTTGTTTGGCCGCGCGGGGCCAATTTACGGCGGGAAATGCCGCTACATGCGCGTTAAAATTACCTACCGCACCGGAAAATTTACACGAAATTTGCTTTTGTTTCAGCTCTTTTAGTTGCCGCGCTAAACGCGTTTCAAACACGCGGATTTCTTTTCCAAATGTCGTCGGCACAGCCGGTTGCCCATGCGTACGCGCCAATAGTACGCTGCGCGCTTCTTTTTTAGAAAGTTTTAATAGCTCTTTTTGTAGTTTCTCAAGCGCGGGCAGTAACGCTTTTGCCACACCGTCGCTAAGTAACAAAGCGTAAGAAACGCTGTTAATATCTTCACTGGTGAGTGCGAAGTGAATAAACGGCAAACGGTCTTTTAAAGAAGTCTTTTCCAGTTTTAAGCGCAAAAAATACTCCACCGCTTTTACATCGTGCCGAGTGGCCGGAATTTTGCCATAACCTTTAGTTTCCAACGTGCGAATTAGCGTAATATCTTGCGCAGATAAATCCGCCAGTTTTTCTAAAATTTTTTGCTCGGCTACGGACAATTTTTTAATGCCGGGCAAATTTAGGCCGCACAAAACAGTCAGCCACGTAATTTCCGCGTGCACACGCGCACCAAGCAAGGCATCCTCCCCCATTACGGCAGATAAAGCAGTAAGTTTTACGGCATAGCGCCCGTCCAACGGGCTTAAAGCAGACGTATTCATATTTTTATTGTAGCAAATAAAAACAACCGGGCAAACCAATTACCCGGTTGTTTATGGCAAATAGTCTTTCTATTTCTTTTCGGCCGCTTGAATATCTTGCGCGGTCCAACCACCACCCAGCGCCTTGGCCAAGTCCACTACTGCGTCTAATTCGTTTTTGCGCGCGGTAGATAAACTCATTTCCGAAGATAAATAGGTTTCTTCCACACTCAAAAGATCCGTCACACCAATCAGTCCTTCTTTTTCTTGCTTTTTGGTCAGCTCATAGCTGCGGCGCATATTGTCGGTTTGAGCCAAGTAAGAATCATAAATTTGGCGATACATTTGGTTGGAGTTAATAGCATCCAACGCATCTTTAAACGCCAATTGTAAAGTCTTTTGGTAATCGGCAAACACTTCTTGATATTTAGCTTCGGCTTGTTTGTTTTGCGCGCTGATTTTGCCGCCTTCAAAAATAGGGGCAGCTACTCCAGCGCCCAAAGACCATACGCCACTCCCCCCGGTAAACAAGCTAGTAAGCGCACTGCTTGCATATCCAGCAGCGGCCGTTAAAGAAATGCTTGGGAAATAGGCCGTGCGAGCCACCCCAATATCCGCATTAGCGGCAATTAAATTTTGCTCGGCCGTCATTACGTCCGGGCGGCGCTCCAATAAATCAGACGGCAAATCAGCCGGAACGTCCGGAACTAACGTAAGTTCATTTAAGTGTTTACCGCGGGTCATTTTTTCTTCTACAATTGCACGCGGAGATTTGCCTAACAAAACAGCAAGGGCAGTTTCAGTTTTGGCCAGTTGCAAACGCAAGCTGTCTTCTTGTGCTTTTACATTTTGTAAATTGGCTTGCACACGGCGCAAATCTACTTCCGTAGCATAACCGGCTTCATAGCGGCTTTGATAAATACGCACGTTTTCTTGACGGGCGGCTACGGTTTGTTGGGCAATTTCAATTTGGTTATCCAACATAAGCATGGTGAAATACTGTTTGGCAACGTCAGCCGTTAACGTAAGGCGCACCGTATCGCGCGCGGCCTCGGTTGCTAACAATTTAGCGCGAGCTGACTCTTTCAT